>CAZAXS010000006.1:0-16415 GCA_964489205.1 uncultured Gammaproteobacteria bacterium | reverse complement strand
TCAAATTGACGAATCAATTCAATGAGTCGCTTTTCATTTGCGACATCTCCGCTTGGAATGATAATTTTACCGATTTCTGTTAGGTGATTTTTCGCATCTTTTAATAATCTTTCGTGTAATTTAAAATCTGCATCAAAAAGGAAGTGTCCAACGGGTGCTTTATAATCCACATCGGCAAAAGGAAGTTGGGAAATTATTAAATCAAATTTTTCGCTCTTCTTTATATCGGTAAACAAATCACTCTTTCTAACCTCAATAATTTTCTCTAATTTATGAAAAGCGACATTTTCTTTTGTATTTTCTAAAGAATTATCATCAATATCGATTGCTAAAACTTTATTTGCTCCTTTTTTTGCGGCGATTATTGCTTGAACGCCCGTTCCTGTTCCAACATCTAAAATAGCTCCTACATTTTTTGGAATTCTTTTTGCGGTTATTTCAGAAGAGAAAGAGAATGGCGAATCTACAGGAAAAACATTTTTATTAACTATAACCTTCTCCCCTAAAAATTCAGCAATGCGTTTTTCTCTTGTTTGAATATCTTTAATAAAATTTAACGTTATATCTTGAGGCTTTTTATCTGTCATAATTTAAGGTTGAATTAAAGGTTGTAATTATTTTTTTAAACTATCTCTTATTTCCCTAAGAATAAGGACCTCTTCTTTTATTTCCTTTTCCTCCTTCACCTCTTCTTTTTTCTTAAATTTGTTTAATTGCTTAACAAGGATAAAAATTGAAAACGAAATTATAATAAAATCAACAATCGTGTTGATAAATAAGCCGTAATTCAAGCTAATTGCTGGCGCGTTAATAGTTGCTTCTTTTAAAGTGATTGAAAATTGAGAAAAATCAATACCGCCTAAAATAAAACCTATTGGTGGCATAATCACATCAGACACTAAAGAACTAACAATTTTACCAAACGCCGAACCAATAATGATACCAACAGCCATGTCAGCTACATTACCTTTAACGGCGAATTCTTTAAATTCATTTAACATATGTTTATTATAATAATTCATTAATTAAATTATAAGTATTTTTAGCCGTTTCCTCCCAAGAATATTTGTTTAATTCCACCGGTTGCATAATAAAATTTTCATTCAACAAATCGATCATAGCATTAGCAATTGCCAATTCCGATGTATTATCAACCAAAATATCATTAGCATTAACCAGCTCCGAGGAGGCGGTGTTTTTACTTACAATTACTCTTTTTCCATAAGCATGCGCTTCCAAGACAGGCATACCGAAACCCTCATAATTTGTCGCGTAAATTAAACCATTACAAGCGCTGAACAAGCAAGCTACCTGTTCCTGCGATAACCAACCTAATTTAATAATTTGATTTTTATAGGGACTATTATTAATTTCATTAATTATTTTTTCATAACCAAAACCAGGATTACCAACCAAAACCAGCTGGCAAGTTGATTTGGTTTTATTTAAAAACATATTAAACGCTTTTATTATTCTTACTATATTTTTTTTGTCCTCCAGTCGGCCAATAAAAATAAAAAATGGTTTTTTTATAGAAAATTTAAACATGACTTTTTCTTGTTCTTGAAGCTCTCTAACAAAACACTGATTATAATCAACCGCCAAAGGAATTACCGCTAACTTGCTCTCCGAAACATTTAAAACATCCATCATTTCTTTTTTTGAAAACTGGGAAACGGTAATGATTTTATCGGCTTTTAACGCACCTTTTTCACCTAAAAATAATGATAACTTTTGTACCCAATTGTAATAACTCGGCCAACGTCGATAACCAATATCGTGCCAAGTGATTACTGTTTTTTTTGGTAAAAATATAGGCAAATTATGAGCTGGAACAAATAATAAATTAGGTCGGTCGAATAATATTTGCACTGACATTCTTATAATCGTCCAAAAATATTTTAAGGGCCATTTTAAAATTTTAACTTTGTAATTAACAACCGCGCCCACTAATAACTCAGTCGGCAAAGGTTTATTGGTGTATAAGATATATTTATTCTCCGATGGAATTTTTAATAACTCTCTAATCAAAAAATAAGAATACCACTCAACACCGGTTTTATTTTTCCGAGTTGTCCGCGAAGCGTCTATAGCAATTAATGCCATAATTACTTAGTTGATAAAATACTACGTTTGTAAGAGTCTAGATTTTCTAAAGCAATTGACGTTCCTTTGGCCACACATAAATAAGGATCTTCAGCTACATAAGCCGCCACGCCAGTCGCCTGTGTAAACAAGGTTGCTAAATTTCTTAACTGAGAGCTACCACCAGACAAAATCATTCCTTTGTCCATAACATCAGCAGCTAATTCTGGCGGTGTTTTAAACAAAACAGCCTTAATTGCGTTAATAACGCCTTGTAATTCATTTTGCAAGGCATCAGTGACGTCATCAGAGGTGACTTCAATAGTTCGTGGTAAACCAGAAACCATATCACGGCCACGAATTTTCATGCGCAATTTTTCCGTATCATCTAAATACATTGACGAGCCGACTTGAATTTTCATTTCCTCAGCCGTTCTTTCACCAATCGCCAATCCATGTTTTTTACGAACATGTTCCATAATTGCTGCATCAAATTTTGTACCGCCGATTCTTATTGAAGAACTAGCGACAATACCACCAAGAGAAATGACAGCGATTTCCGATGTGCCACCACCCATATCACAAATCATATGACCAGAGGCTGAACCAATTGGAATGTCCGCGCCGATAGCTGCGGCAATCGGTTCTTTAATAATATAAGCAGCTTTAGCACCAGCCGACATAGTAGCATCAATAACAGCCCTTCTTTCTGTAGAAGTAATACCGGCTGGGACCGCTATCATAACTTCCGGTCTAAAAATTTTCACTCCACCCAATGCTTTATTAATAAAATATTTTAACATGCTTTCGGTTGTTTTATAGTCAGCAATAACACCATCGCGCAATGGTCTTTGAGCTATGATATTATCAGGTGTACGGCCAATCATTTCTTTAGCTTCATCACCGACAGCAATTACTTTTTTATCTATGGCTGAAACTGCAACAACCGACGGTTCGTTAATAATTATTCCTCTTTTTGGCAAACAAACCAAAGTTGTTGTTGTTCCAAGGTCTATACCAATTTTTTTTACGAACATAGTCTATTAAAATTATTTATCAATTTTTAAATCACCAGAAAGCTAGAACTTGTTTATTAGCTTAAACTTAAAACTTCATAATCCACAAGACCACGAGGTAACTCAACACTAACCTTATCGCCAACTGCTTTACCTAATAAAGCCTGGCCCAACGGAGATTCACAAGAAATTAATCCTTTTAAAGGATCGGCCTCGTTTGTACCAACGACAGAATACTCAAATTCCTTACCCTCAACTTTGACTTTAACCTTTGATCCTAATGATACTATTTTACTATTTTTACTCATTTCAACAACTTGTGACTCTTTAATAATGTTTTGAATTTCAATAATACGACCCTCAACAAACGCCTGTTCTTCACGCGCGTCATGATACTCAGCGTTTTCACGCAAATCACCATGCTCTTTTGCCAACTGAATTCTCTCCGCTATCTCTGGGCGACGGGTTTCAATTAAAAAATTAAGTTCATCAACCAATTTTTGTTTACCTTCTGGGGTTAAGACTTTAGCCATAAAAACTTTTTTAAGACAATAATGAAAGAAAATGCCAACCGTTAAACGTGCTAGGCATCACTCTGATTGTAAACGATTTTTAGCGTACCAGTCAATGATATCATAGGCAATTGGAACGGCTATTGACGAGCCTTCGCCTCCGTGTTCTATTAATACCGTTAACACTACCTTAGGTTTATCATAAGGGAAAAAACATGTAAACCAAGCATGATTTGGTTTATTTCCACCAGCCTGAGCGGTTCCGGTTTTACCAGCCACTTCAACTGGTAAAGCGTTCAATCTTCTTGCACTGCCAGCGGTAACCGCCTGACGCATTCCCTGACGAACAATATCTAAATTATCATTACTAACTGAAACATCCCTGATTGCACTGGGCGTAGTTTCTTTTTTAACCTCACCATTAACATCAATAATTTTACTAACAAGATAAGGCTTGTATAACGTACCCCCATTAGCCACAACCGCGGTATAATTTGCCACTTGAAGTGGTGTAACCAATAAATCACCTTGTCCGATTGCTAAATGCATAGTATCACCTGGATACCAAGGTTCATTTTTTAATTTTCTTTTCCAATCAGCACTTGGAACCAAACCCGCTCGTTCACCAGGCAAATCAATCCCCGATCTAACGCCCAAACCAAATTGTTCAAAATAAAAACGCATACGATTTAAACCCAAGCCTTTATGACCATTAAACTCTTCCAGAGCGACGTTGTAATAAAAAGTGTTAACCGACTCAGCGATAGCTTTTAAAACGTTGGTTACACCATGGCCACCAGCTTTCCAATCGGGAAAAAACCAACGATCATAAAAAACCCCACCAGTACTTAAAAATGTTGTATCTTTAGTGACGTCGCCGTCTTCTAAGGCACCAGCGCTAACAACAATTTTAACCGTTGAGCCAGAAGGGTATTCACCGGCAATCGCTCGTTGAAATAGAGGCAAATCTTCGTCTGTTAATAAATCCTTATAATAATCTGAAGAGATTCCTTGGCCCAAGATATTATGATCATAAACCGGCCAACTAACCATGGAAAGAATGGCACCATTATTAGGATCGGTCATTATTACCGCACCACGACCATCTTTATTTTTTTGTTCTATAGCTTCTCGTATCTTATCTTGAAGCTCACCGTCAATGGTTAACTGAATTGTGTGACCGTCAACAGCCATTTGTTGCTCAGCAACTTTTTGCTCACGGCCCATTGAATCAACTTCAACAGAGCGCCAACCCGGCTGACCGCGCAACTCTTCTTCTAATGTTTTTTCCAAGCCCGTAATGCCAACTTTTTCGGTTAACTGATAATTTTTTGATAGATATTCTTTTTTTGTTTCTTCAGTTATTCGCCCCATGTAGCCAAATATATGGGAAAAAATATTGTTATAACGATACTGTCTAATTGGATCTAACTCAACTTTTACACCTTTTATATCTTGTAAGTTTATCATCATATCCAAAGCTACGGCGTGAGGTATTTTTGTTAGTACAGCCAACGGTAACTGACTATTTGATGTAAAAACCGAATTAAAATCAATCATCGCTTGTTGATGTCTATTCAAAATTGAATTTATTTTTTCTGATAACTTTGGTCTTAAATTTTCTTCGATTGTATTAGGGGAAATATATAGCGTAAAAACAGCTGAATTATCGACTAACGCTTTACCAAAACGATCAACAAACAATCCTCTGTGAGGAGCGATAAATTCTCGACGAAAACGATTATTATCGGAAATATCCAAATAATAATCACCTTTTAACAACTGCATCCAAACAAGTCGAGTAAATAAACCTAAAATTAATATTATCGAAAAGACAAAAACTAAAGTTAGTCTTTGACGATTAACCTCATCATTTCTCGCTAAAACTGCCTTACTACCATCAAAGAAGAAACTGCCCTCTTGGCGGTTGCTATTAAAACCAACAACGGTAGAACGTTTAATATTGCTACCGTCAACAGTTATTTTGAATGGATCGTCATACCTTTCTCTAGGCATAGTTGCGATTATTTTTAATAACTTTTTTAGCGAAAAACAAAAGAACAAAACTTGAAATTAACAAAAACAAAACGTGGGAAAGCGTTAACTGTTGCGCTTCAAAATTAACTGTCCATAAGTTACTACTAATTAAGTTAACTGAAAGACGGCTAATGATTTCTCCTAAAAGAACTGCGAAACCACCAATTACAACCACATAGAAACGATCGCTAGTGTGACTAATAATCGAAAATAATATTTGGCAAAATAAACCAATAGCAACATAGCCTAAAATTGTACCCGACAAACCCGAACTATAAATCTCTATAAACGCTCCTATAAATAATGTATAAAACCAACGATGAGGAAGGCGATATAAATGTAATAACGCGACCACAGAAGCGATCAGCGGAAAATAAATGCTCAAACCAACAAACAACCCTTCTTGAAGCCAAAAAAGAAAAATTAAAAATAATGAATTAGTTATTGTTTTGACCATAATTACTAATGATAACTGAAATATTTTCTACTGCATCGTATTGAATTGGTATAACCAACCTTGCTTGTTTAAATACGTCATTCTCCCTAGAAATAATACTGCCTATTTTCGCAACCAAAAGTCCGGAAGGAATTTTATCTTCTAAACCCGAAGTAACTATTAAATCATTTTCTGCCAACGGAGTTGTTTGAGGAACATAATCAAGTAATAAAGAGTTACCCGTCTGACCAACAACCAAACCATTAGTACCGTTAACAGTCGCCGGCGTGACAGCTAACTGACTTCTCGGGTCGGTTAAAAGCAAAATTGTGGCTTTTTGTTCGGAAACTTCAACAATTTTTCCAATAACGATACCACCGCCCACGGTTGCGGCCTGACCAATTTCGATTCCATGACGACTACCACGATCAATTATTAAAGTTGAACGATTTAAAATTTGTCGCCCAACAACACTAGCTACAACCAAGTTTACTTTTTTCTCTCTAATAAAATCCAACTCTTTTCTTAGTGCTGCGTTCTCATTTTGTAGCCGTGATAAAGCGACGTAATCAACAATATTTAGAGCGACCAGATCTTTTAATTGTTTATTTTCTTCAACAATTGATGAAACATTTCCCCACAAACGAACTGAAGAGCTTAATTGATAAAATTTATTTATAGGCCAATTAATATAACCAGCAACATTTACAACACTTGGCAACCATTTAATTAAACCAAAAACTAACACAATAACTAATAGCACCAATGCTATCATCCAACGTAACTTCATATATTTATTTAATTAGTTGTTTTAGGAAGTAAAACTTCACCTAGTTGTTCAAAATCTTCAACAACAATGCCCGTCCCTCTAACTACAGAGGTCAGAGGATCGTCAGCAATGGTAACGGGAATTTTTGTTTCTGATGAAATCAATCTATCCAATCCTTTTAGCATAGAACTACCGCCCGATAACATCATACCGCGACGATAAATATCAGCTACCAGTTCCGGAGGTGTTTGCTCTACCGTTGTTCTAATAGCATCAACAATTCGTCTAACCGATCGGAAAATAGCCTCTTTAACATGCATACTGCTAATCAAGACTTCCTTTGGTAATCCAGTTATTAGGTCACGGCCACGCATTATCACCTCTTTTGAATCAGAGTCATATAAAACAGTACCGACTCTTATTTTTATATCCTCAGCCGAACGCTCACCAATTAACAAATTAAAGTTTTCGCGAGCGTACTCCATTATATTTTCATTAAAAGTATTGCCAGCAATTGGTAATGAAGAAAAAGTAACAATACCACCTAAAGAAATAACAGCAATTTCCGTTGTGCCCCCACCTATTTCCACAACCATCTGACCATGAGGCTCCTGAATTGGTAATCTCATACCAATAGCCGCGGCCAATGGTTGTTCAATTAATCTTACTTCACGAGCACCAGCTGATCTAGTTGCATCTTCAACTGCCTTTCTTTCCACCTCAGTAACATCAACAGGGATGCTAATTACCACTCGTGGACGAGACAGAATGCTAAAATTTTCCTTATTAATTTTATCAATAAAATAAGCTAACATTTTTTCAGTCACTTCATAATCGGAAATTATTCCTTGAGTTAATGGCTTAGTAACGGAAATATATGAAGGCGTTTTTCCCAACATTCGTTTCGCTTCCTCACCAACAGCAATAATTTGATCGTTTCTAGTGTTAATCGCAACTACCGAAGGTTCATTAATAACAACGCCTTTATCTTTAACATAAACCAAAGTACTTGAAGTACCTAAATCAATGCCTATGTCTTTTGAGAACTGTTTAAAAAATTTATTAAACATAGTTAGTTTACGGTACCGTACACCTTTTTTAATAAATCGTTAATATTAGAAATATCCACAAGTCCAGAATCGCTTCCATTTCTCATTTTATATTCAACTTTACCAGCGTCAGTTTTCGAGCCAATTACTAATCTTAGGGAAATTCCAAGCAAATCTGCGTCGGCTAACTTTTCCCCAGCCGAAACACTTCGATCGTCAAATAAAACATCATAACCCATTGCCAATAAATTTTTATATAAATCATTAGCCGTTTCAAGTTTTTCCTGATCGGTTGATAAAACCAATAGGTGAACATGGAAAGGAGTTATGCTTGATGGCCAAACTATACCAGCGTCATCAGCTAGAGTTTCAACAATTGTGCCCATTACCCTACCCGGACCAATACCATAACTGCCCATCACTACCGGCAGGACGTTACCGTCTTCGTCTGAATAATTCAACTCTAAGGCGTCAGAAAATTTCGTTCCCAAAGAAAAAATATTTCCTACTTCAACCGCTTTTTTTTCAACCAAATTATCTTTATTTAGCCCCAACTCCTGCAACACCTCGTCTACTAAAACTTCCTTATTAACGGCTAACTTTTTTTCTTCATCAACATAAATAATATCCTCTCCGGCGTCAGTTACTGTTTGGAACTCATGACTAAACTTACTAAAACTTCCACCCGAAGCAAAAGTTAAATAAGTTTTGTCACCCAAGCCCAAGCGTTCAAAAATTTTTATATAGGCCAACTTTGCTTGATTATAAAAATTATCATGTTCCTCACTATTGCGACAGAAAGAGTACAAGTCCTTCATTATAAATTCCCGTGAACGCATAATTCCACTTTTTGCCCTAACTTCATTTCTAAATTTAGTTTGAAACTGATAAACAGAAACTGGTAAATCACGATAACTTCTAACATGATCTCGCATTAAATTCGTTAACGGTTCTTCATGAGTAAAACCCAAACCTAATTCATTGCCATCACGTAAATGAGTTTTAAACCAAACATCAACATTTTCCTCAGACCAACGATCTGTTTTTTGCCAAACAGACGGTCCTTGCAATGCCGTCATGGATACTTCTTGTCCGCCAATTTTATTTATCTCATCTCTAATTATTGAAATAATCTTGTTTAAAACTTTTAAACCCAAAGGTAAATACGCATAAACACCTGAAAGTTCCTTGTGGACATAACCAGCTCTCATTAATAATTGAGCGTTTTTACTAACTTCATCAGCCGGAGCTTGTCTTTTTGTTTTTGTGAATAATATTGATTGTTTCATAAATTAACCGTTTAAAGATGAAATAATTCTCTGATACTCAGTAGTAACAACCGGGTCTTCATAATCGGCGCTGTGAGCCGTTTGACCTTCATAGACTGATTTTTTTTGATCTAGATGTAAGTTAAAAATAACTTTGTCATCTACTTCACTAACATATAAATGAAATCTTGGAAAGGGCTGATTGTTATAAACCACCCTAGTAAAACTATGTTCATTGTTATCGGTTGTGTGTTGATAGCGGTACTGACAATTTCTCAATGATTGAAGAATATTAAATTGCAAATCAGTTTTTTTAATCATCCACTTCATAATAATTAAAAAGGAAGCCAACTTTTTGCAACTTGTAAAATACCGCCACCAAAACGAACAACGTCTTGATAAGTTACCAAAACCACAGCGAACAACAACACTAAAAATCCGAGATTATGAATTGCTATTTCCCAGGTTCTTTTTATTGGTCGTCTAATAATCGCTTCAATTGCTAAAAATAAAAGTCGACCACCGTCTAAAGCTGGGAAAGGTAAAATATTGATAACCGCTAAATTAATAGAAAGCATGGCTACAAATTGAACAAAATAACCAAAACCCAATTTACTCGCTTGTGAAGTCATAACCGCTACTCCAACTGGTCCCGAGACATCAACTTCAGAAGCTTTACCGCTAAATAAATTACCCAAAATACTTCCTAACGTTGAAACGATTGAATAAGTTGTATCGTATGTGGAAATAGCCGCTTGCTTCAAAGCCGATAGCGGATTTAATTGTAACGTTCCCACCATAGTTAGATTTATGCCCAAGGCTTTATTTCCAGAGAATCCTTGTAAAACTTTTGGCTCAACTTCGACTATCTTTTTTTCACCACCTCTAGCAATTTCTAAATTTAATTTTTCGTTATCAGCTGTCTGACGGATATAATTGGTTACCATTTCAACCGTGACAACAGGTTCGTTATTAATTGTTACAATGCGATCGCCAGGCATAATACCGGCTAAACTTGCAGGCGAGTCGGGCATAACAGAATATATTTCTACATTAGTACCTTTAAGCTTGGCTAATTGTGGATCGCTTGGCGAAGTTGCCACTGGCATACCCACCATAAAACCGATGGCAAAAATAAAATAAGCCACCAACATGTTCATGGTTACCCCACCAATTAAAATACCAGCTCGCCATAATTTAGGTTTTTTGTTAAAAGCATTAGGATCGTCACTTTGTTCCGACTCGCCTGTTAATCTAACAAATCCGCCCAACGGTATAGCGTTGATTGAATATTCGGTTTCACCTCTTTTAAACGACCATAACTTTGGTGGAAAACCAACGCCAAATTCTTCAACTGGCGTTCCAGATTTTCGCGCCATCCAATAGTGACCAAATTCATGAGCCAAGACCAATAAACTCAGTGTTGCAATAAAAATTAATACTGATAATAACATAGCTATATTTTCATTATATCTTCTTCCTTTTTCTCAGCAATTTCACGAATTTTTTCATTGTAATTTTTTACAAACTCCTCCATTTCATCAAGTAAAGAAAATTTCTCATCCTGACTTACAATTTTTTCATGTTCAGCATTAACAACTTCTTGTTTTATGGTTTCTCTTAATGACTTAAAAGAGATTTTTGCATCCTCGACTTTATTATAAAGCTTTTTTACTACCTCTTTACGAGTTTCTTCTGTTAAAGGCGCCATAGTAACTCTAATATAATCACCATCAACGGAAACAGAACCGACATCAGCTAGGTTCAAAGATTTTTCAATGGCTTTTATTTGTGATTTATCCCAAGCCTGAATTGTTAAGGTTTTAGCGTCGGTCACATTAACTGAAGCCAGATGAGCTAGTGGCGTATAAGCACCATACGCTTCCACTTGAACGCCTTCAACCAAGGAAGGCGTAGCTCGACCCAGTTTTAATTTGGAAATTTCTTGTTCAAAAAAGCTAATAATTTTATCGCCTTCTGCTTTGTACTTTAAAATCATGTCTGACATATTTTAATTGATTAATTCTAAATAATTACTACTATTTTAATACGCCCTGAACGGCTAAAAATAATACATTGAAACGATCACCGGTTAACAATAAATGTTTTGGATTACGGGCGCTAATAATTTTTTTTGTTGACCACGTCTGACCGCCGTCATTAGTAACATACAATATTCCTGGTGATGTAACAAATAAATTATTCTTATCAAGCGGATTAATGGCCACCGCCCTAATATCTGTACTTTTTGGTGGAGTTAATAAGTTTATATTACGCCATGTTTGACCGCCATCTTCGGTAACAAAGAAAAGGGTTTTTGAAGCGTAAACCAAGCCGTCGTCAACGGTTGGATTAATTGTTAAGTCACGATATTCTCTAATCTGGGGGAAACTTTTTATAATATCTGACGTGAATACTTGTTCCCAGGAATTACCCGCATCAACACTCTTGAACAAACCAGCTTTGGTTGTTGCGACGTAAATAATATTATTATTTTTAGGATTAACTATAATTTTTTCAACCTGATCTTTAAAATAATTAATTACCGACCAGCTAGCACCCGCATCTTGGGAAACAAACATCGCACCACCACTTGAACCAGAATATAGTTTTGAAGTATCAATTGGATCTAATTGAATAGTTACAATTTGATCATTAGGGCGAGTTTTAGCTTCTATCAACTGATAAGTCCAATGTCGAGCGCAATCCGAAGTTTTATAAATACGGTTTAAAATAGTTGCGTAAATAGTACAAGTATTTTTAGGATCAACCACGACTGAGTTAACTCTGCCAATATTAGACAGGGCTTGTTGCCAAACCTTACCTGCGTCAAAAGTATATAGCAAACCATACTGTTCGGTTGCTAAATAAAAAGCATTTGGATCTTGGGGATCAATGGTTGCGTCAACCACACTAGCATCAGCAAAAGTTTTAACCCCGGCCGGACTAACAAAGGTTTGATATTTTTGCCAATTAGTTCCAGCATCAGAAGAAAGCAATAACGCCGCTTCTGTAACCGGCTTACTTGTTAACCCGGGAACGGTACATCCTGAAAGCGTAACTAGCAACAACAGCACCGAACTTAATATTAAATGTGACTTTTTCATAGAGATAAAATAATTTTTTCAATTAGTAATTTTTGATTAACATTACCTTTAATTAACTTTGGAGACTCAACCAACCAAGCTAGCGCGTGGGCATATTTTTCAGGATTAAACCTAGCTTTCTGACTAACAACAAAGGCAATTTTAGATAACAAATCAAGACCTTTCAAATCAACCGTTGTGTCAAAAAATTTGTTTAACCACATCAATCTCTTATCCATTGGCTCGTCTATTACTCCATTAATCTGTTCTAAATCCCGCTCCCAAGTCTTTAGATAATTATCATCTTTAATCATTTTTAACGCCAAACCGGGCAAGCCACTGGCCATAGTAACAACTTTGTTAATTAACTTCTCGTCAACTCCTAAACTTTGCAAACCATAACTAAGCTCCTGACTATTAACCGTTTTTAGATTTATTGAAAATAAACGCGACTGAATGGTTGGTAACAAAGAGTTTGCAGTTTGAGCGCAAACAAAAATTAAAACATTTTTTGGTGGCTCTTCAATTATTTTAAGCAAAGCGTTGGCTGAACTTAAATTTAAAGCCTCGCCACTTTCTATTAAACCTACAATATAGTTATCATTGACGGATTTATATTTTAATAATTTCTGCCAATCACGAATTTGCTCAATCGAAATATCTCTTTTTTCTTCTTCGGGTTTTAAACTAAAAAAATTAAGACCTTCGATTGATTCTAATGACTGAGTTAAGCATCGTACTAAATGTTTTTTTCCAACATGACGCTGACCGTATAAACCAAACACCTGAGTCGGAAAACCATTAACCAAACAATGATTAAAAAAGTTAGTCACCTTTTCGTTACCAATAAAACCATTAATTTTTCTACAAATATCAACTTCTGACATAGGTTCATTTTACCATATATTTATTACTTTTGATAAATGGCTAATTTTAGGCATAATTTTAAACAAAAACGCATCCTAATTTTTGTGTTACAATTATAGTGCTATGAATCTTATAATAAACTGGAAAAGACACTTATTTGTCAATTCTTTGCTTGGGGCGATAATTATTTTTTTTCCTTCGCTAACCTGGCTTAACATCGCTGTCGGTTTAACGACTTTATTCTACTGGTCATTTATTATTGGTCAATTATTTTTTCGTCGCGAAAATATTTCTTTAAGCAATCTTTACGGTTTCGTTATATTACTCGCCTTTGTAACAACTTTTGGCTTTTTATCTATTCACCTTCAATTTTTTTCACTTCAATTTTTCTGGCTATTAAATTTAGTAACAATAATTGTCACCACCGTCTTACTCTATAAAAAACCAATTGCCTTTTCATTAATATTAAACAACAACTTACCTCGACCAAAAAATGTTTTTATTGCTGTTGCCTTTTTGTTTTTTAGTTTCATCGCCTGGCAGCAGCTTTACTTAAACGCCACCGAAGATAGTCTTAGATCGCCTTGGCAAGTAACACCTAACCTATTTTTTATCGCTTACACTTTGGCAACTTTTTGTTTATTCTTTGCACTTAGATTTAGTAAAACAAAGACGGAGATTTGGCATTTGACTGGATTGTATCTTCATTTTTTTCTAAGCGTCTGCGCTTCTATCGTGGTTTACAAACTTGGTTCTGACTATGACCCGTTTATTCACAAAACCAACGTAAATTTATTATTGGAAAATGGTCAGCTTTTACCAACACCAATTTATTATTTAGGTCAATATGCAACTATAGTTTTTACTCATGTATTAACTAAAATAGATACGGCCATTATCGACACCTATCTCTTACCAGTTATATCAGCCCTAATAATTCCCACTTTATTTTATAACTTAGGCAAGACATTTAATTTAAAACACCCGGCCATAATTGCTTTAAGTAGCGTGTCGATGTTATTTTTACCATTAAAAACTTTTACAGTCACAACACCTCAAGCAATGGCCAACCTATTTGCTTTAACTGCAATTATTTTATTAGTTATAGCCATATATAAAAAAACATCACTTTGGCCAGCTTGGTTGGCGATAATCATATCATGTTTAACTCATGTTATTGCTGGATTGCCGGTGGCAATTATTATGGGCTATCTAAGTATCGATCGACTTAAATTTTTCTCTAAATGGCCTGGAAAGTTAGTTAAGCTTCTTAAAGTTGAGTTGATACTCATGGCCATAATGATTATCCCGATTGCTTTTTTATTTAACGCCCAAAAAACAGCCTCTCAGTTAAAAGTAGATATTATTGATAACCCGTGGCAAAAGTTAACTGATTTATTTTTATCAATTCCAAATTTTAACATCCTTAATTATATTTCTTTTCATGATTACATATATAATTTCAATAACTGGCGCTGGTTATTAATATTAGTTTTTATGGGAGCCGGTTATTATGTTATAAAAAATTTGGCAACCAAAGAAATATTTAATAAATTGGTTATTTCTTTTTTTACTCTAGTAATTGCTAGTGGCTTGTTAACAATTTCGATTGATTTCTTTTCTCTAGTAAATGGAGAAAAAAATATTTACCCACAAAGACTATTGGAGTTGTCACTTTACTTTTTAACGCCAATTATATTTTTTGGTATTTACGGTTCTTGGCACAAAATTCACGAACAAACCAGGCTACAAGAATTAATTTTTTTGATTTTAATTATTAGTTTTATTGGTTCTAATTTGTATTTAAGTTATCCACGTGTTGATCGTATTTCTGAAAGTAACGGTTACTCAACTTCAGTCACCGACATGGAAACGGTTGCCTTTATCGAGAAAATTGCCAACAATAAATACGTTGTCCTTGCTAGCCAACCAGTATCAGCGGCGGCTATTTCAAGCTATGGCTTCGCGCATTATTACAATGATTATTTTTACTACCCCGTTCCAACTGGCGGTAGGCTTTACCAACTTTTTGAAGATCTTGCTTTTAGACGAAAAAAACCATCGGAAACTATTTACACCACTCGTTATTTAACCGGCGTACAAGATATTTATTTTGTCCTTAATCGTTATTGGTCTGGCGCCGATGAAGCAATAATTTTTTATAAAAATACGGCTGATACTTGGTATTCAATCAACGACAAGAATTTCATCTTTGTCTACAAAAACAATGATGTGATTGATAATATGGCCGATAAACGATTACAAGAAGTTAGAAAGTAACTTGTAATAATTTTCGGTTGAATATTTTTTTGAAGCCACAAAAGCGTTATTGGATATTTTTTTTAAATCGTATCTACCACAAGAAATAGCCAACATCATCTCACGCCAACTAATAACATTACCTGCCTCAACCAAAAAACCATTCTCTTTTGAAACTATCATCTCAACAGTTCCGCCAATATTACTAGCAACAACTGGCCGAGCCATTGATTGTGCTTCTATTATTACCGTTGGTAAATTCTCAAAACACTCCGATGGATACAAAACAACATTGCAATTGTTTATTAAATTATTAATACTAGCGCTCTCCTGCCAACCATCAACAATTATTCTTTGATCTTTCTTTGCATATTGCAAACACTTACTCATCAAGCTTCCCTGACCGACTATTCTCAGCTCTAAACTATTATCATTAATCTGACTAAACGCTTTTAAAAGAGTATTAATGCCTTTATACTTCTCCAATTGACCAATATATAAAAACTTTTTAGCAATAGTCGTATCCAAATAATTTACATTTGAATTTATATTTTCAACTGGATTGGGAATTATTTCTTTTTTTTGCTTAGCAAAGAAACCTTTGTCACAGTGTTTGTCTAAAATAAAACGCGACGGCGCAATAACCATTTCCGTTTTAGTAAACAACTTTTTAGATAACAAAGAGTAAAGCTTAAAAATGAGAGGTAATTTATTTAATTTTTTTTGTTCCGAATACAAAAACGTGCCAAACGGATTTATTAATTGAAAATCGTGTATTTGATGCCAATGTCGATAGTTTAACTTACTAATAACTTTAATGGCCTGCCAACCAAAACCGCTTAAATTGTGTGACCAAACTAAATCGGGCTTTATTTCATTTAAAACACCTTCTAATTGCTGAGCATGATGATTAGAAAATACATTTTGCCAATGAAAAAGTATTTTCTTAAAAATATTTTGCCCGGAAGCATCGCAACGGTGATAAATAAATTTATTTACCAATCGAATAATTTTATATGCTTCTTGTGAGT
>CAZAXS010000005.1:0-17028 GCA_964489205.1 uncultured Gammaproteobacteria bacterium | reverse complement strand
CATATGCTTCACGAAAAAAAGAGTATTATTCGGTAGAAGATTTTATCGATTTCAAGTGGCTTATGTATTATTTTGGTGAGGTAAATGATCATGAGGCGTATTTTACAGTAAAAGGGATTGCATTTTTTGATGAAATTATTGGGCTGAAAGAATTAGCGGAAAAGCTTTTTTATAACAAATGGTATTATGAAGAGTTTAAAAGTGTTCAGGAAATTTATGACTGGCTTAAGCTTTGGGAAGAGGAATCAAAGAAGTATTCACAGCTCGCATGCAATAATTAGGTACAAAGAATATTGAATTTTGTCTACAATAAAACAAGTCTATCCTCACCGACCACCTCGGTTCCACCCAACATGTGGTCAGTGATCGTGGTGAGGTGTTAGCAACTTATGATTACTATCCTTTTGGTGGATTGAGAATTGGAGGAGAAGATAGAAATAGTAAAAAAGGATTTATTGGTAAAGAACTTGATGAAACAAATCTAAATTATGTTGAAGCGAGATATTTAAACGCAACTATTGGTAAATTTGGACAGATTGATCCAGTTGTGATTAATGAAAGACTGTACACTATTGTTGGCGATCCGCAAGGTTTAAACAATTATGCCTATTCAAGAAACAATCCAATTACGCTAGTTGATAAAGACGGACAAAAAGAAAAACTATTTGACGAATTTGTCGATGTACTTAACAAAACAAAAGATGTTTTAGTTAACGGTTATAACAGTTACAAAGCTTATGTTTCTAAGCAAAATGAAGAACGTGCAAATCAGTACGCGACTAATTTTAATAAACTTTCCGAAAGAGAAAAGAAATTATACAATAATGCCGAAGACTACGGACGTGCTATGGTTAAAATGGATGAAATGAGGGGCGTTGTGATGGGTTTAATGGGTGGCGCGAAACTGCCAGATCAGGCAAGTTTGCAAATAGGAAAAGAATATTATGCTAAAATAGGTGGACAAGTAAATAAGGGTCTTTTGACAAATGTTCAAAATACCATCGGTAAGTTAGACAAAGAGAAGGCGATTGAAAAAGCAGAGAAAGCAATAGTTTCTTTTTATAAAAATATTGGTAATCACATTAATGAAGTTAATATAATTAAGTCGATAGGTGGTTACACATCAAAGGTCGAAAGTGAAATACGTGTTTTTAGTGATAGTATAAAAACGTTAGAAAAGTTTATTAGTAATTTAAAAAAGTAAATATGAATAGTAAATGGATTTTACAAGATCTTAATGAGGCAAAAGAACAGTTAGTAGATATTATTGGTAAATTAAGCAGTCAAGACTATAATGTGGACGATTTTGAGTTAGACATGACACATGTTTATAGTCACTTGAATGTTGCTTACAATACTAGAAGTTGGAGCGAAGAACAAATTAATCAATTTGACGATGAAAAATACAAAAAAGTAAGAAAGACTCCTACTGATTTAATTTTTATTAACAACTAACAAGTTTAAGGATCTAAACTTTGACCTTTAATACGCATATAAATTCAATACAATTTTTCATTATAAAAATACTCGGAAAATTATCACTTATCTGACCCTGACTTCGTTTGGGGCTGATAGCGCAAATGACTGGCATGATATTATTGCCACGCTAGAAGATGAGAGGGTCTTTTTTACAGTTGAATTAATTACCGTCCAAATGAAAGTTAATAGGAATAAGTATGATGAAAAAATAGTATCCCTATTTAAGGAGGTTCAAGAAAACGGCGACAAAAACAAAAATTGATAATAAACGATTCTTTTCGTTTTCAAGTTCTAGTGGTAGCGGGGATGTTGAAATTTGGGATAATGTTACTAAAACTTTAGGCATAAAAACTGCTGATAATAAGATTAGAAGTTTTTACAAGGTCACGGAAGGGTGGAAATTAATGGAAATGGAGAGTAAAGTTAATCGTGTAATCAGATAAACATGAATATTCTAAACTTAGAGGAAAAATATTATAAAAAACTAAATTTGTTTTTAAGCTCGGCAGACGAGCGGGTGTCTTTGAAATACAGAGTGAGCGCGCTGGGTGAGCTTAACTCGTGCAGAATAGATGATGTTAAGAAAAATAATTTATTTAATAAGTTTAATTATTACATGGAACATCTTAAAGAAAATATAAGAAAAGAAGATATAGACCACCTTAAAACAAGTGTTATACAAAATAAAGAAAAATTACAAAACGATTTAGATGTTGTTATTAGAGCAAGTGTTCACGAGGATTTTTTTTCCGAAACTTTTGATAAACACTACTATGCAATATCATCGTATTATTTTTTAGCCGAAGGTTTAAAAAGTCTTGGATTTTATGTTGATAATCTCATTAAGACCAACGATGAGATAAAAAATAACGTCAGACTAGCTTCTATAAATTGTATAAATTGTTATTGCGGAACTTTAATAGAGATTCACGGAAAAAAGAATTCTAAAATGATTGACTATATGCCGAATTTGTTTTTTAATTGGAGGTCGCCTGAAAGTTGGTGGGACGATATATTAATATATGGAGCGATGAAGTTTTTTAATATTGATACTAATGAGATTGTTTTTTATGAGGAAAATATTGGCGGTTTAGATTTGTCGGAAATAGGGAGTGATTATATTAAATATTAATATCGAGTGCAGGAGATACATAGTAACGGGGTATTATGGAGTTGGCCGTAATAATAAAATTTCTATTCCGCAAAGTTGGTTACATTAATTAAAATTATGAATTCATACAATGAAATAAATTTACAGAGTTGGAGAGACTGGGTTTTAGAAAAAGTATTATTCGATGATAATACTGAAGATATAAACATAGTCTTATCAAATGAAATTGAAAAGAACGTTCTTTTTAGATGTAAAGGATATATAGGTTTTTCTTATCTTGGACATTGGGACGAAGGTGTTATTGAAAGTATTTTAATAACAAATAATGGTGAAATTTTAGAACAATCTAAAAAAATAATAGCTAATAATCGCTCTGATGGTTTTGCGTCCAGTAATGATGAGTTAAGGTTTAACGGAGAATGGCTTCAAATGGATATCAAGTTAATTGACGGTGCAATTGTTAAGATTGCTTTTAGAGAAATAGAAAAGGAGGTTATTAATAAAATAATATGAAATCTGTTTATATAGGAAATGAAGATGAGTTTAATAAAATATTTTCTTTATTTAATGATAAGAAAGTTCAAAGAACTTTAGATTTAAAAGACTGTAAGAATCATGATGATTTAGTCTGTCTAATGTTAGACTGTGGAATGACTAAAGAAAAGTACGGCAAATGTTTCAACTCTTTAAAAGATGCGCTTGGCGATGACGGGTGGTCGGGTTTTAATGTGTTTTATAAAATAAAAAACTGGCATCAATATTATTTGTTAAATCCAAAAGACGCAATGATTTTACTAAATATATTTTTTACAACTATTATAGAAATGAAGAAATTAAAAAATATTAATTATTTAATTTACTTAGATGTTTTACCTGATTTTAATGATCCAGAGATAAGTGAATTTAGATATTTATTGGATTAAAATGCTTATGATTAAGAAAAAAATATAAATAAATATATGAAAAAGTATTTTATTAAAATACTCGCCCCATTAATCGTCGTTGTTATTGTTTTTTGCACATTTGGTGGGTATGTAATTTATAAAAAATTAGAATTGATAAATAATTGTACCAGGATTCACTCAGGTAATGTAGCTGTGGAGATTGTTCATGATGGGTATAAAGTGAAAGCGGGAGGTGGTACACCGTTCTTTATTGAAGCTAGTATGTATAACAAGAATGGAAACAATGAGTTTGTGGTAGTCAGATTAGACAAAGATTATGTAAAAACTGTTGATGAGCTTGTGTTAGAAGGTGATCCAGGTCCGAGGTATTCTAAAATTATGTTTAATGGACGTGAGGCCGCTTATTATAACTCACCCGATGAAGGTGAGGGCTTTTCCATTGATAAGTATCATGTATTTCCTGGAAACAGATCTCTGGATATTATTGTATATAAATATAATAACGTTAATGACAATTTTGACTTCAGTAATATTAAAATCGTAAATACAAAGGACGATATTAAAGAGGCAAGAGTTGAAGAGTGCGGAATTAATAATTAAGTTAATTAATAATACGTTTGTTACGATTATTTTTAATGAGAATATTTTGAAAGATGATAATTAACTTTTCTGTGTGTAAAAAAATTATCAATAAATCTGAATTTGACATATTTTTACAAAGTTGTATCTTGGAATGTGTGAGGCTATGGTGATTCTTCCTTCTAAAATCTTGTGCAAATAGAGTCGCCGGTTCCCTCACTTTTTTATTACCAAACTAACTATTATTTTTGGTTATGAGGAATGAAATATATTTTTCAAATAAAGGCAAGGTGTTACTACCCCCTTCAAAGGGAGAAGTTTCAAGTGTGTATGTAGCAACCGCTTTGAAGAATTTTGAAAGTCTAAACTACCGATTTTCAAAGGATTTGTTTAACGCCTTAAGAAAGCTCTCTATTAAGCAACTTGAAACGTTTCATAATGAGATGTTGTTTATAGTAAAAAAGGCATGCGGTGCCCATGTAAATTACAGGCCAATGTATCCAAACTTCCCAAAAGAGGTAATGGATATGAGCAAGGCTGAATTATATCTTAATGCCATGTGGCACTATTTTACGTTAGAATTACCAGAAACCGAGTCTCAGTATAGGTCGGATTTGTTTGAAAAAACCAAATACAAGGTAATTGATCTTGGAACGAAAGAAGAGTTTTTTGATATCTTTTATAAATTATTCAATTCAAAAATAGCGTGGTCAGAAACAAACAAAAATGAAGCGCTTTGGTTTATTAAAACTTATCCTGAAAAAGCCGTGTCTTTAGTAAAAGGGATGACCAATAAAGAAAACTTAATGTATTCATTGTCTTTATTAATGCAACAAGACGCAACCAAAGATAATGAAGAATTTTTTAAACAACACATAAAAACTGCCGTTGATGTTTTAAGATTGGCAACTGCTTATTCTGGCGGTGATGTTAGTTTGGCAAAAAACTCAAAGTTTATTACTTTTAAAAGAAGTATAAGGGTAAGATTATTAAAATATTTAGAGAGTTGTAATAATCTTGGTGAAGACATGTACAGACAAAAAAATAAATGGATTCGTTTAGGTGAAAAGTTGCACCCGGGTGAGTATAAAGAATTGTTCCCTAAATCATTCTTGGCTTTTGATTTATTAAGAAACAATAATTATGTTGATAGGTTTAATGCTAAATACGAAAAATATTATAAGCAGTCTGATATTGAAAAGGTTGTTGAGTTACTGAAACAGAGGCCGTCGGAATATGCCAGAAAGTTAGACGCGCTATTAAGAGGCGCTAAAGATACTGGATTGATAATAGATCGGTTTAGAAGTCTTATTAATAACGTATCTACGGTGGTCTTATTGCAGATGCTTCCACACTTTGAGGCTAGAGTGAAAAGTATTCCTGTGCGTGTATTTTTTCCAAAAGGAGAAATTGCTAAGGCGTATGGATTGACCTCTAATTTACTACCGTTAAATGAAGAGTTGGTGTTTAGTGTTACAAAAATTATAAAAGATGAACTTATTGAAAGATTTTCAAGTAGAAAATTTTTAGGTAAGGTTTATATCGACCCTTTGTTAAAAGATTATCCTGTTCCTATGATGATAAGGTCGGCCAGTAAGTCATTAAAAACAATTCCAAGAGGTTCGAAGATATATTTAGAAGATAAATCTACGATAAGATTTTTTCTGTGGTGGAAAGAGGGGGTTATTAATAATGTACCAACTGGACGCGTTGATTTAGATCTATCTACGGTTCTTTATGATAAAAACTGGAACTATGTAACGCATATTTCATACACAAATTTAAAAGAAGAGAAAATAAATGGTTTTCATAGTGGCGATGTTACTTCTGCTCCAAATGGCGCGTGTGAATTTATTGACCTAAACCTAGAATCTATTGTTGAGGCAGGAGGGAGATTTGTTATAACAAGTGTAAATTCTTTTACAACGCAACCATATTGTAATTTACCTGAATGTTTTTGTGGTTGGATGATGAGAGAGAAACCAAATTCAGGAGAAATATTTGAACCGACAACTGTTGAACAGAAATACGACCTAACGGCGGACAATAAAATCAGTATTCCGGTAATAATTGATGCAGTTGAAAGAAAAATTATTTGGTCAGACTTATCTTTAAAGTCAACGTCAATATTATTGCCAAATAATATAGAAAATAATTATAGAGGTATGACCGCTTTAGGGATATCGATGACTAATTTAAATAAAATGAGTTTATTTGATTTGTTTTCCTTACACGCGTTGGCGCGAGGAAATTTAGTTTCTTCTAAAAAAGATGCCGAAGTTATTTTTTCTGTTAATGAAGGGGTGACGCCGTGTGACATATCTTTAATTTTATCTGAATATATATAAATCTTTCTAATTTGACATATCCCGAATAAAGACTAAAATAACCAAAATTATTCACAAAAATTACTATGAAAAAAGGACTAATGTTGGTTATATTGATAGCGTTTTTGCCTATAAAAACCATGGCTTTTCAGGTGGGAAAATTAGAGTTAGCTAGTACAGTTAGAATTATTAGTAGCTATTCCGATAAACTCATTAATGAAAAAGTCGCCAGGTTATTTGAAGATATTAACTCGGAGGACGCCAGTAGATATCGTCAGGATTTAAAACAAGCCAAAGTCTCTGGTAGTGGCGTGATGATTACATACGACGGTTGTTTTCTAACCAGCGCTCATGTTTTGCAAGATCAAGAAACGGGACTTTTGTTTGACAATTCAACATTATTTTATGGAACGGGTGAAATGGTGGAGCCAAAAGAAGTTGGACCGGTATTTGTCGCCTTTGTTAGTCCGACCGCTGATTTGGCCGTCGCTTGTTTAAAAGAAAATAAAGGTAAATTTTTTCAACCAGCAAACATTAATTACGAACCAGAAAAACCAAATTTGCCACTTGGTACGGAATTGTATGCCATGGGCTTCCCCGGTGTTTACGGTGAGTACGTAAAGTTGGTTAAGGGGATGGTTAGTGGTTATATAAAAGACGAGCCAATGGTAGCGACTAATATGTCTTTTAGTCCGGGGATGTCAGGCGGGCCAGTTTTTGATGTTAATAGAAATGTGGTTAGTTTGATAACTGCTCGTTCTCTTGATTACAGCTTTGGCCTGGTCTTGGGTTTTGATAAATTTTTAAATTGGAACAGTGAACTGTTTTCCATTTTAATGGAACAAACGCCAGAGGAGTTTGTTGATTGTACACCAACTGCCGATATGTTCTACAAAAAAGCTGATCAGTTGTATTACGATGTTAATTGTAAAACAAAAAAGAATGTTGCTATTGATGATCAAATAAAATTGGATTACAAAAACTTTTGTGGTAAAACGGCTAATTTGCCAGTTATTGATCAACGCCAAATTGCTCGATACATTGTCAGTGGTGAATCAAATATGTTAGAATGGCAGAAGTACTTGGAGTGGTTGTGTTGGCAGGAATAATAGTTTAAAATAATAAATAACATCAGGGCATTTGTTCCTGGTGTTTTTTTAATCAAAGCGGGGCGTGAATCAAAGCAATGAAATATATTGGTTTATTCATGGGGCTAGTATTGATGTACCTTCCTAGGCATGGCCACGCGGAAAAACTTTTTTCCGGTCATGAAGCTGATAATCAACAACAATATTATTTGGGGCAAAGATATTATCAGCCAGAAACGGGTAAGTTTTTACAAAGCGACCCAATGAGTTTGAGAGTTGGTCAGCCAACTATACGACCATTGGGTAGTAACGATTTAAATAGTTATTTAAATAATCCACAAAATTTAAATAGTTACGCATATGCTAATAACAATCCCATTAACCAGGTTGATGTTGATGGCCAGGTAAGCGAAAAAAGACAGAAAAACTTTGATCAGATAAGCGACTATATTTGTCAGGATGAAAAATATTGGTTAGTACGTGATCGCGATGGTAATGGACCGGCGCTGGATTTGTTGTGGCAAAAAAGTTTAGCTATTAATAACAACAATATTTCAAATTCATTAGAAACGATGTTTGATGCGGTTAATGTTAATTGGCGTGATCGAAAAACATTAGACAAAAATCGTGACGCCTACTTAGATCGTCTAAGAAATTTACCCACAGCTTTGTCGGGCGAATTTGGCGCTGATATGTCTAAAATAGACGGCTTGCAACATTTTTTTAAATCAGCGCAGTTAACTCTTAAATACGGCGCTAGATTGACTGATGTGTTTGGCCGGGCACATGAAATTATGGATGGTTTTCGGGCTTGGCGTACAGGCACGGAAAATTATCATTCATTAAAAGCGATGGATGAGGGTTATAGCGCTCGGGATGTTATTAACAACCGTTTAGGCATAAGTTTCATTAATAATTTGTTAACAGACAAGACGGTTTTGCCCTCAGACATTATTAATCAATATCAACAAACAACGCAAACTATATGGCAAGGAAAACCTATTCAATAGTTATTATTTTAATAACTACGCTGTTAATAATATTTTTTTCTTTTCAAATAGAAAGAATTATTAATCAAAGAAAAATTAATCAAACGGAAAAACTTTTCAGGCAAAAATTTTCATTGGCTGAAAACGAAAAAGTTGCTGTTTGTAATTATCAAAAAAATTGGCAAGTAGTTTCAGCGCTAAATCGTTTATGGTTGGTAAGTGATAGTCAGATATATAAAACTGATTTTGCTGATCATAAGAAAAACGAGTACAACGATATTCCAAAACAACCAAATAATTCGCCGTTAATTGATTATTATCATTTATATCAAAGTTGTTTATGGTAAAAATAAATTATAAAATTTGGTTATTCTTGGCTTTTTGGTTTTTACTGGCTATGGCATTGCCTCGAATGGCGCAAGCAGGTTCATTGGCAATAACGGAGGTTATGTACAACCCAGCTGGTTCAGACACGGGACGAGAATGGCTAGAAGTAAGAAATATTAGTACTAGCACTTTGTCATTAAGCGACGGTAGCTGGCGTTTTAACGATGGTAGTTCGCATGTCATTAACGCCGTTTCTTCTACTAAAAATTTTTTAGAACCCAACGATTACGCAATCATTGTTGATGATCCGAATAAATTCAAAATAGACTACCCTGATTTTAACGGCTTAATTTATGATTCATCATTTAGTTTAAAAAATAGCGATAATAAAATATTTTTTACTAATAATGGACTTGAAGATTGTTTCGTTGATTATCAGATTAACTGGGGAGCAAGTGATGATGGTCGTAGCTTAGAATTAAATAATGAAAAATGGCAAACAAGTTTTTTGCTTGGTGGGACGCCGGGTGCTGACAGCTCAATTTGGCCCGATAATTTACCACCAACTTTACAAATTAGTTTAGCGGAAAAAACTGAAATAAATAAAGAAGTAAAAATGTTAGCAACGGTAGTAGATCCGGAAAATAAATTATTAACCGTGGATTGGCAATTTGGTGATGGACAATTCGCTAGCGGAGTCGAAGTAAGTCATGTCTATGCTAACGAGGGTTTATATACGGTGGTGGCTAAAACAGTTGATGACATGTATGAGGTTTACGCGACCTCGACAATAACAATTACCGAACCAACGGCAGTAAAATCTCAAACCAGTTCAGTTTCTAACTGGGTAGCAATTGAATTATCAGAGCTTCTGCCAAATCCAAGTGGAAGTGAAACAGAAAATGAATGGATTGAATTATATAACAACAGTCCGCAAATGGTTTCGCTTGATCGTTGGCAGATTGGCGACGGATCAAGTCGACGGTTTACGTTTAAGGTTGAAAAAGATAATACCAATATTGATGCCTACGGATATTTAGTATTAAAACGTCCGCTTAGTGGGGTGAGTTTAAATAATGAAGGTGAAAAAATTGTGCTGTTTACTCCCGATGGTTCAATCAAAGATCAGGTGACCTATGATAAAGCTAGCGAGGATTATGCTTTTGTGCGTCAGGATCAAGCTTGGCAGTGGACGACCAAACCAACGCCTGGTAAGTTAAACGAAATAGTTGAACCACCCGAATCAATTGAAACTGAGGTTGGTGATTTGTCTGATAAGAATACAGAGGTGACGAGTGTTTTGCTGTCAGCTTCTTCAACTAAGCAAATACTGGATAAACAAGTATTAGACCAGGTTAAGTTTAATGAGATTTTCCCTAATCCTAGCGGAAGAGATGATGAGGAGTGGTTGGAGTTAAAAAATATCGGCTCAACAACAGTGGACATGTTTGGTTATTATCTTGATGATGAAGATGGCGGTAGTAAACCATACTTATTTTCAACAACTACTTTAATTTTTGCCGGCGAATACCTTGTTATAGACAAAAAAATCAGCAAACTGTCATTAGGGAATATAAAAGATAGTCTTCGACTTTTAAATCAAGATAAAAAGGAAATTAATAGGGTTGATTACGATCAGGTAAAAGAAAATTATTCATATTCTTTTGATATAGAGAATGATGATTGGCAGTGGACAGAAGTAATAACGCCTGGCAAAGAAAATCAATTTTTATTGCCCGTACAAGAAGAAAGTAATGACCTTGTTGAAGTAAAGTTAGTCAATGATGGAGAGATTGTTCAGTTGCAAAAAATAGATCAGATACTAGACTTGCCCGACAAAACCAAGGTCTTAATTGAAGGTGTAATTATTGTTCAACCGCATCTATTTGCAAAAAATGTATTTTACCTGGCTGATTATGATGAGGACAATAACGAAACTAATCTTAATAGTAAAATCCAAGTTTATTATAGCGGTCTAAAAAATAGTGATTTTAAAATTGGTGATTTAGTACAAATTATTGGCACTATGGCCACAAGTAAAAACGAACGGCGTATAAAAATTGATAAACTAGAACAACCGGTAAAAATTAAAACTTTATCTAATTTAAAAATAGAACCAGTGCCGTTGGCCGAAGTTAATGATTATGATTCTGGTTCCCTAATAATGATTAGTGGGCAAGTACTTGATAAACAAGCCAGTTCATTATTTGTTGGAAATGGTGACGAGCTGGTTAAAGTCTATTTGAAAAAAGACACTGGTTTATTAGCTAAAGATTTTAGCAAAGGCGAATGGTTAACCATAGTTGGTGTTGTTGATAGTCAACCAGGAAAAGAATTACGCTTGTTGCCTCGACAGAAAACAGACATTCAAAAAAAAGTTGTTGCTGGTGAAACAGAAACGGCTTCACAAACTGAGGCGGTGATTAAGCAAGAAGAAATTAAATTAGATAATAAAGAGAGTTTTGCAAATAAAAAAACTATTATTATTTCCATTGTTGTTTTTGTCTTAATGATTGTGGTCTGGGAAGTGTATGAATATATTAAAAAAATAAAAAAATAGCCAAATAACAACCACCCCTCGCTATCCTATTGGGTGGCGAAGGGTGATTAGAAAGAAATATATTTTGTCCAAACTGGCTCCAACAAGGAGCCTAAATAAATTCAAACAAAATACGTTAATGAATGATAATTTATATACATTAAAAGTCAATAAATATTTGTGGATAACTACCAGAAATTGTTGGCTGGTTAAAATTATTTTTTATAAAATTTAAACTTTATTCAAAATTGATGGTAAAACTATACATTCCCATGCTACATAAGCCTTGGGTGGCGCCTGACGTTGGTATGCCTAAATCAATCATTTCTTCACCGGTTTGGGGAAGGAGTTTTTGGTAGTTTACTGATTTTATAACCAAAGCCGCTGAACAGTCATAGGTATTATTTGTTTTAACAATTAGTTTTGTTGGGATGTTAGCTTGAGCTTTGGAAATTCTTGGTGAGTAACCTCCTTGAGCATTAATAGTAATATACTGAACACCATTTTTTATTTCTACATTATCCCCGTTTAATTTATCATTTGACTGATCCTTTTTGGTAAATATAAATAGTAATATTCCCAGGAGAATGATTGTGGTTGCGATTAATATAAATTTTTTCATAACATTAAAAACTAAATAATGGACTTATGATGCCTAAAGCTGTTAGCCCGGAGAGAAGGGTAAAAATCCCTAAACCAACAACCACCACGCCGGCCGATTTAAAAAACAGCGATGAATACTTGCTCTGTCCGATTATGTTTGAACCAAAAGAAAGAAGGGCTAGAGTTGGAAAAGTACCAAGAGCGAAAAAAAACATTATCAATAGTCCGGATGTAAATGAACCACTACTTAGTGCCGATATTTGCATTGACTGAGTAAAGCCACAAGGTAGGAAAAAAGTGCCAACTCCAAGAACTAATGGGGTTAGAGTTTTGTGATTTATCATTTTAAACAGACTAAAAATTTTTGTTGGAAAAACAACTTTGTTTATTTTTAAAACACCAACTAAGTTTAATCCCAAGATCATCATAACAATGGACGCTACTATTCCCAAGATTGTTGTGATAGTAAAGTTTATACCAATAGTGTTGCCGATTATTCCAAGAAGGCCACCTAATATGGCAAAACTAAATAAACGACCAAAATGAAACAACGCGACACCGCTGTTGTTATTCTTGGTTTGGGAAATTTTTGCCGAAACAGACAGTACCAAGCCACCAACAACAGCTAAACAACTTGAAACTGAAGCAATGAGACCAATTATAAAACTGGTTACTGGTGTTATCTGTCCGTTTACGCCCATATTAAGCACATCGGATTTTTGTATTAAAAAAAACAAAACCAAAATTATTAAACCTATTGGTAGGGCTTGCCAAATTTTCTCCTGATCGCTGACTGCATCTTGTTTGTTTTTGGTTGAAATAGAATAACCATTATTTTTTATTTTATTTGTTATTAGTTCAACTAGTTGATCTTGATTTATTTCCAGATTGCTGTTGAGTGATAAAGTCTGTTTTTTTAAATCAACCTCTATGTTAGAAAGTCCGATTTCTTGCTTTAAAACATCTTCAATAAAAATTTTACAGGACGAACAGTGAGTACCTTTTATAAAGAATAAATGTGATTTCATAGTTATAAATTTTTAGTTTTAATTCTTAGAGAATTGATAATAACTGATAATGAAGACAGAGTCATGGCAAAACCGGCAAAAACCGGATTAAGTACCCAACCAAAAAAGGGATAAAACAAACCAGCGGCCAAAGGAATACCAATAATATTATAAATAAAAGCCCAAAATAAATTTTGTTTTATACCATTCATGGTTAATTTTGATAAACGAATTGCTTTGGTTATTTTTGAAATATCACCTTTTAAAAGTGTTATGCCGGCCGATTCTATTGCTATGTCGGTTCCGTTGCCCATAGCAATACCGACGTCAGCTTGAGCGAGCGCCGGCGCATCATTAATGCCGTCGCCAACCATAGCAACAACACGACCGGATTTTTGCAAAGCTTCAAGTTTTGATAATTTTTGAGCTGGTAAAAGATTTCCAAAAACTTCATCTATGCCAACTTCGGTGGCGATAAATTTTGCGGTTGTATGTTCATCGCCACTTAACATGATTACCGAGATGTTTAATTTTTGTAAATCGGCGATAGCATTTTTTGTTTCAGGTTTGATTTCGTCGGCAATTATTACAATGCCCAAAACTGTGTTTTTGGTTGCGAGTAAAACTGGAGTTTTTCCTTGAGCCGTATATTTGGAAATAATGTTTTCATTAAATTTAAGATTTAGCTCATTAATAAATTTTATATTGCCAACATAGTATTCTTCGTTATTTATTTTGGCTTTTAAACCCCGACCTTCAAAATTATTAAAATTATTAACTTCAAATAAGTCCAAGTTATTTTCGTGAGCGTATTTTGTAATGGCGTGGGCGATTGGGTGTTCAGATTTTTTTTCTATTGAAGCAATAATCGAAATAACTTTATTATTTTCTAGATTAGCTAAGGAGATGATTTCGATTACGGTTGGTTTTCCTTTTGTAATGGTACCGGTTTTATCAATAACAACCGTATCAACTTTGTTAAGTTTTTGAAGAGTTGAGGCGTCTTTAATAAGAATGCCTTCACGAGCGCCTTTGCCTACACCAACAATAATGGCGGTGGGGGTGGCAAGGCCTAAAGCACATGGACAGGCGATAATCATTACGCCAATAAAAGATACAAGAGCAAATGACAACGCTTGAGAAAAACCCAGATATGAAGTTCCTACTGATAACCAAACAATAAAAGTTAATAGTGCAATTACGATAACAGTCGGAACAAATATAGCTGAAATTTTATCAGACAGTGCTTGAATGGGAGCTTTGCTGTTTTGGGCTTTTTCAACCATATTAATTATTTGTGCCAAAACTGTTTCTGAACCGACTTTTGTGGCTTTAAATATAAACGAGCCGTTATTGTTAATTGTGCCGGAGATAACAGCGTCGCCAATATTTTTTTGTACCGGCATTGATTCGCCGGTAATCATTGATTCGTCAACAAAGGATTGGCCGTTAACTAAAACACCGTCAACTGGAATTTTTGATCCTGGTTTAACAATTATTAAGTCGTCTTTTATAACTGAGTCTATGGGAATTTCAACCTCTTTGTTATTACGAATAACCCAAGCACTTTTTGCTTGTAGGTTGAGAAGTTTTTCAATAGCATCTCCAGTTCTTTTTTTTGAACGAATTTCTAGATATTTACCAAGAGTAATAAAGCCGATAACCACAATAGTAACATCAAAATAGGTGTATTCCGGAATTTGTAAGCGCTTGGTAATAAAGGGAATTAGGGTGATAATTGTGCTGTAAGTAAAGGCTGTAAGAGTGCCAAAACCAATTAACGTGTCCATGTTGGCAACGCCGTGCTGGAAAAATCTAATTATTCCAAATAAATATGGTTTGCCTATCCAAAACAAAACAATAGTTGCTAGAAGCATGTTTATGGTATTAAGTAACATCATTGGAAGTGGAAGATTAGGAACAAAGGTAAATAGGTTAGCGAGAGTTTCCCAAATCATAAAAATAAAAACAGATATGGTTACTGGTAAAACAAATTCCGTTTTATTTTTTAATATTTCTACTTCACTTATGTTGCTGGTAGGTGTGGTATTTTCATCTGTGCTTAACAAAGAATATCCGAATTTATTAATAATGCCATTCATTTGATCAACGGAGACATTGTTGTCGTTGTAATCAATGGAAACTTTTTCATTGGCGTAGTTAACAAAAACAGATGACACCTTGGGGATGGCTAAGAGTTTTTTTGTAATAATATTAGCGCAGCTAGCGCAGTGCATGCCCTTAATTTTGAAAATCCGTTTCGTCATAAAATTATAAGTTATACCAATTTCTTCGTAAATTAATTAATGTTTCAAGGCTGTTTTTTAAAAAATTTTCTACCACGTCGGCGTTGTTTAATATTTCCGAGCGACTTGATTTACGTCGTGTTTCTTGGGTCATAATAATCCCTTCTTCATGATGAGCGATGAGTGCATTTAAAAATCTTAAATCAAAAGTCTCGTCGGCTTTTCCTAGGTTAGCAACAATTGGATCTCTAACTGTTTTTCTATCTTTATACCATTCTGCTTTCCAGGAGTATAGTTCAGCTATGGCTTTTGCTTCGTCGTTAATTATGTTATCGGCTAGTGTTTGCATTTCTGATCTTGTGGTTTGTTTACTTAATTGTTCGGCTAGTAAAACAGCACCTCTGTGATGTGCGATCATTGTATTAATGTAGCGTAAATCAAAAGTTCGATCGGCTGGCCCAAGGTCCATGCTATATTTGTTATACATTGTTGTCTTGTATTCGGGTGTTAAATAATAACCAAAAGCGACGCCCGATAAACCGCTTAAAATAACCAAACCCACGGTTAGGTAAATCGATACTTTCATAGTTATTTTCTTTTTAGTTTGTAAACTTTAACAACCTCCGCTTTAACTTTTTCGATTTCACCTAAGCGCATTTGTTTTACAACACAATGACCAAGGTGGTTTTCTAGTAACAAATCTTCAACATTAGATAGTCCTTGTTTGGCAGCGGAGGTTTGAGTGATAACATCGATACAATAGGTGTTATTTTCAACCATTTTTTGTAGGCCTCGTATTTGACCTTCTATTAATTTAAGGCGACGCAAGACCTTTGTTTTGTGGCTTTCATTTAAATAATTCATATAATTTATATAATACCCCCAGGGGGGTATATTGTCAAACTAAATTAAATTTAATTATTGAGTTATTGGCCTGTCTTGAAATCATAAACAATAAGTCATAGACCTTGACTTGCTGGTGCTTATGAGGTAATGATATGAATATAAACTATGAAACAAGAAATCAGACAATCAGATATGAATGTAATTAGCGTCAGCGCTGTTTCTTATTACTATTATTATCGCCTTTGCATGAGGTTTGCTTTTGGGCGTCGAAATAATAGTTTATTAGGTTTATAGTTACTTTCTAAAATTTCGACTTCAAAAACTGATCTCATGAAAGGTCAGTTTTTTTGTTCATTAAAATTTAAATAAAAAGGAAGCGCTAATGAAAGAGCTCATTTTAGTTGCTGGTTTACCAGGGGTTGGAAAATCAACCCTAGCACGAAAAATTGCCCAAGAGAAAAACGGATTAGTTTTGGATCTAGATGATTTTAAAAAAATAGTCGTCGATCCAAAGTTAGTAACAGAACAAATTGATCCGCCTCAAGTTCGGTGGTCGTATTACAATTTGGCTATTAATCACGCTTTGACTCTAGAGGCTGAAGTGGTGGTTATGGACGAAGTCTTCCATCTAGCCGATCTGCGTCATAAAATTGAAGTAATCTGCAAAGACAGAGATGTTGAGATTCAGTGGATCGAAGTTGTGTGTGATTATTTGGTTGTTAAAAAACGACTTAGTCAAAAAAATCGTGACGGTCATATTCTTTCGAGCGAACAAACGCTTAAAATGTATTTGCTGTTTCGGCAAATATTCGAAAGTTTTTCTAATGGTAAACCGAATCATGTTGTTATAAACAATAATGATTAAACGTTGAGGGCTGACTACGTGTTAAAACATCAACGTCAGCCCTTTTCTTTAAAAATAAATATTATATATTAAATCTAATCAATTATTTATATGCTTAATAAAAATATTCTTATAAAA
>CAZAXS010000004.1:10303-20120 GCA_964489205.1 uncultured Gammaproteobacteria bacterium | reverse complement strand
CCACTGCTATCAGTCTTTGTATTGTTATATAGATTTTGCTTCCACCCCGTTTTTTGTGAAAAAATGGGGTGGAGCCCCAAAAAACTCTTCGCACACATAAAAAATATGAAATTACTCGTTCCATACAGGTGATGTTGTGGTAATACTCCCGCAAGTTTGCGAGGTCGCTAATCGCGACCAGAGATAAACCGCCTGTATTCACGTCGTAATTCCTGTATTCTTTTATAAGTGCGAAGAATATAAGGCGAGTGTTTCTAAATAAAGGTTTGTAAGAATTGTTTAACCTTCAATATTGTTTAGCGCCTCTTCAACCTGGTCCAAGGTGGTAACGTTGACCAGGTTTTTTCTGTAATCGGTGGCATTTTCAAGGCCTTTAACGTACCAAACAAGTTGTTTGCGTAACTCAATTAAGCCGTGCGGACCTTTTAGTTCAAAAGCTAGTCGAGCGTGTTCTAAAGCAACTTGTCTTTTTTCGGCCCAGGTTGGTTGGTGATATTGACCAGATTTGAGCAATTCTTTAATTTGATTAAATATCCATGGGCGACCATAAACACCGTGAGCTATACCCAGACCGTTGGCCCCAGTTATTTCTAGTGCTGACTTTGCAATTTCAGGCTCATAGATTCCGCCGTTAGCTAAAAGAATGCCGGGCCAAACTTTTCTAACTTCGGCAATATATTCATAATCAACTTCTTGGGTCCAAGGAGCTTCGTAGGTGCGACCATGAATCATAATAGCGGCGATTGGTAAGTTATGCAGTTTGTTAATTAGGTCAATACTGGTAATTATATTACCTTTTTTATCTTTTATATGTTTTCTGGTTTTTATGGAAACGGGTAAATTGCCAGCGCCTTCAATTGTTGCTTGAACAATTTCTCGACATAAATCTAGATTACGAAGCAAGCTTACGCCTCCACCACTACCAACTACTTTTTTAGCTGGACAACCAAAATTAATATCAATACCATTAGCACCGAGTTCTTGAATTATTTTTGCAGATTTATAGAACTGCTCTGGATCTTTACCGCCGAGTTGAATCATAACTGGACGCTCAGCGTCATCAACCTTTGCCATAGCTAAAGATTTTTTATCATGACGTGAAAGAGCTTGAACCATAATCATTTCGGTACAAACAACATCGGCGCCGTATTTATGACAAATAAGACGAAAAGGTAAGTCGGTAACACCACACATTGGCGCCATTTCTAAAATTGGATATTCAAGTTTTTCCCAAAAACCAAGAGTCATAATAGATTGTAGAATAATAGAAAATTAAAATTTTGTATAGTAAAAATAAAGAACAAGTTTGCAACTTGTTCTTTGTGTTTGAGCTAAGTGCCCAAAAAATTTTCGGAACCGGCGCTAGAAATTAATTCTGTTGCTTTTTGAACTACTAAAAGTAGAAGCTCAATTATAGAGTTCGCTAGTTCCGGAAGGAAGACACGCAGTAAGATTAGACCTACCGCGAAACTCATAAATCCTTTCATAATCTTATTTATTAAGAAATAAAAAGGAGGAGTTGGCGGCTTAAGTCGACTAATCTTAAGCGAGGAATGTGTTAATTCCTTAGCCCTCCTAACACAAAGTCGTTAAATGGGTTACTGAGTTTGTGTTAGGAGGGAAGGTGTCTTATTAAGGTTCAAATCATTATATTATTAATCAAAAAAACAGTTTTGTCAATACTAAGACGAAACTGTTAAAAGTTTTTTGTTATCGGATTTGGGCGCCGGTTAGGGCGATTGCTAAGGCGTCGGCGGCGTCGTCGGGTTTGGGAATTTTATCGAGGTTTAATAATATTTTTACCATTGTACCAACTTGTTGTTTTTTGGCGGCTCCATAACCACCAATTGATTGTTTAACCACCTGAGGATTAACCTCTTTTATGGGTATATTTCTTTTAGCAAGTTCCAATAAAACAACTCCACGCGCCTGTCCAACCATGAAAGCGGTGGTGGTATTTTGAGCAAAGTACAACGACTCTATTGAGGCTTCGTTGGGTTGATATAAATCAAGAATGGTGGTTAGTTGGGAAAACAACTCAACTAAGCGTTGGCTTTGTGTTTGCTTTTTGTCTGTTTTTATACTGCCGTAGGTAAGTGCTTGCCATTTGTTGTCTTGCAATTCAATAATGCCGTAACCAAGATCGGCTAAGCCAGGATCAATCCCAATAACTCTCCTGATTTTAGTGTTATTCAGCATTGGTGTAGTAGTTAGAAATGTCGTCGTTGTCTTCTAGGTTGTCAATAAACTTATTCCATTGGTCTTGATCTTTAACAGTAACCGTTTCCTTGGCTAAAAATTCAATACTTGCTTCATTAATTTTACAACCAAGCTGTTCAAGTTTGTTTTTTACATTTTCAAAATTATCAGGCGGACAAATAACTGTTGATTCGTCAGACTGAATTTCAAATTCATCAGCCCCAACATCAATTAATTCTAGTTGTTGATCGTCGTTTAAAACATCTTTTATGTTAATAACGCCTTTTTGATCAAACATCCACATAACGCTGTTTGGCCCAGATAATGCTCCACCAGCTTTAGTGAACAAATGTTTCACATCAGAGGCGGTGCGGTTTTTATTGTCGGTAATAATTTCCATGATAACAGCAACTTTATCCGGTCCAAAGCCTTCATAAATCATTTGCTCAAAGTGTTGACCTTCGATTTCGCCGGTTCCTCTTTTTATGGCCCGTTCAATATTTTCTTTTGGCATGCTATTTGCTCGCGCCTTATCAACCGCAACCCTAAGTCTAAAGTTTTTATCCGGATCACCGCCGTCTCTAGCGGCGACGGTTATTAAGTTTGCAAGTTTGGTAAAATTGGCTGAACGCTTTGCGTCAACAACCGCTTTTTGTCGTTTGGTTGTTGCCCATTTAGAATGTCCTGACATAAGCAATAATATTACATTTTATGTGGCAATTTTAGCTTTTTAAGACTATAAGGTCAAACAGTCTAATTACTATATCGGCTTATTATTGTATAATTACAGCGATATGAATAAAAACAGCAAAAAAATAGACTTTTCTTTGGTGGAAAAGTCTTTAAATAGCCAATTCCAACAAATTTCAACCGGAATTGAATTAGTGCAAATAAAAGCCCCCAAAAAATATCAACAAGTAATTGTTTCTGGTATGGGCGGTTCAAGGTTACCAGTTGAAATAATATTAAACCAATTTGCAGAAAAACTTTTAGTACCAATTGTTTTGGTGAGTGATTATTCGGTAGCAAAAAAATTGTTAACCAAAGACACTTTGGTGGTGGCAATTAGTTATTCAGGTGAAACCGAAGAGGTTTTGTCGGTCGCGGATTTAGCTGTAAAAAACAACGTTGATTTGTTTACTATTAGCGCCGGCGGTCAATTGGCACAGGTGCCAGCTAGTAATAACTTTGTTTTTCCAACAAACGACAACCCTTCAAAACAACCTCGTTACGGCGTTGGTTACATGCTTGGTGTTTTGTTGAGTCTGTTTTCTCAATTAAAAATAATAGACGTTTCAATAAAAGAAATAAACAGCGATTTGGTTAATAGTAAAAAGCATTCGCAGTTAATTAAAAAACAACTTGAAAAAGTGGTGCCTTTTTTAAAAAATAAAATTCCAGTCTTTATTGGCGCGGAACATCTATCGGGTTTATTACCGTTAATGCAAAATCAAATACATGAAACCGCGAAAAATTTCGCTTGCCACTTTGTTTTGCCAAACTTAAACCATCATTTATTGGAGGGTTTGTCGTTACCAAAAAACGCAACCAAAAATCTTTATTTTATCGTTTTTACTTCGCTTTTATATTCAAAAAGAAATGCTTTAAGAACGAAGATTACAACCCAAGTAATTAAAAAGCAAAAAAGTGACTGCGTGCTGATTAAGATCGGTGGTCAAAACAAAACCACCCAAGTTTTTGCTCTGTTATCATCATGCGGGTTGCTATCATTAGCGTTAGCTAAAATAAATAATGTCGATCCAACAGAAGTGCCTTGGGTTGATTATTTTAAAAAAGCTTTACGCTAATTATGAAAGGTTGGTTAAAAATATCAATTATTGCAACGCTAATATTAATAATGGTTTTAGTTGTAAATTTTTTATTTTTTTATAACCTAAAAGAAAGTTTTGAACAAACTGATTTGGTGCCAACTTATCGAAACGTGAATAACGGCGGAGATCAGATGGTGTATTTTTCAATGATTCGTCAGGCGATGGAAGGAAAAAATTTGTTAATAAATTTATACACTAGTGAAAATCAAGTTGGTTTAATTTCGCCACTGTGGTGGTTATTGGGTAAAATAACAGCAATTTCTGGCTTATCGATTCCATTGGTGTACTATATTTTTACAATAATCAGTGCTTTTTCTCTGTTGTTTTTTGTTTATTATTTAAGTAAGGGTGTTTTTAGTTTTCTTTGGCAACAACTTTTAAGTTTATTGTTGTTGGTGTTTGGTGGTGGGTTGGGAATTTTTTATATAAATAGAATTCTATTTCCAGTTGGTGGTAGGTCTTTGAGTGAGGAAGATTTATTTTCTAAAATAATATCCGCTGATCTATGGTACGGAGAGGGTTTTGGTTTTTTAAGTCTTAGACATTCACCGTTATTTATTTTAACTCAGTTGACGTTGGTAGTATTATTTTGGTGGTTAGCCGAAAAGATAAAAAAAACGAACTGGTGGCAAGTTTTTTTAATAGCAATCGGGGTGTTTTTTTTGGTGTTAATTCACCCATACGATGCCGTTCCTTTGGCTGGTTTTATATTTGTTTACGGCTTGATTTATTGGCGATCTCGTGACCAGTTTGATAATTGGCTTAAGATGGTTCCATTGGGCTTGGCTACTGCTTTGGCGTTAATTTATTTTTTTTATTTAAAAACCATCGACATTTCTTTTTTAGGTTGGGCATCGCAAAATGTAACCCGCACGCCTTATCCGTTGTCCTATTTAGCTGGCTATTTTTGGTTAATAATTCCAGCGATTTATGGTAGTGTTTTAGCTTTTAGACATAAACAAAAACGTTGCCAGTGGTTAGTAATTTGGTTGTTGATTGGGGCGTTTTTAATATTTATACCAGCGCCAACACAAAGACGGTTCGCTAGTGGAGTCTATATTCCTATGGCTATTTTAGCTTGGTATGGTTGGCTTAATTTTTGGCAAAAACGAAATCAGGTTTTATTTTTTAGCGTAACAACGATTTACCTGATTATAGCGAGCGCAACTTTTTTCTTAATAACAGCTTTGAATATAAATGTTATAAATAACAACTTTCAAATGACTAAAATAACCAACGCTGAATTAGCTGGTCTTGAATTTTATAAAAATAATAGCGACGAAGACGATGTGTTGTTAACAGCTTATAGTTTTGGAAATTTAGTTCCGGCTTATATTTCCAGAAAAGTCTATATTGGCCATGGTCACCAAACAGTTAATTGGTCGATTAAAAAACAATTTACAGATTGGTTTTATAAAGATAATGGTCAAGAAGATGTTAAGTATGAACAAATAAAAAAACGAGGCATTAACTATATTTGGATTGATTTATCAAAAGAAGATTCTTTTTTAAAAGAATTAAAAAATACTGAAAATTTTTCATTGGTTTTTTCCAATGACAAAATTAAAATATATAAAGTTATTCACTAATATTTTTACTGCAAAGAAATTTCCTCTAAAACAGAAAGCTCTTTGGGGGTGTAGGCTGTGACCCCGATTTCATTAACAGTTGCTTGAATTGACGCTTCAATAAGACTAACCGTAATGGCTTGTGAATTTTTAGGAACAGCAATGAGTTGTTCGTAGGCGTCTTTTGGTTGGCAGTCGCCTGGCCTGTATAAGCCCCAATAAAGAGGTAAGTAATAAATAAAATCAGAGCCGTCGACGTATTTTCCGGCAATTTTTATAATTTTATTGTTATTTCCGGCTGGACAATTGATTTTGAGTAGATAAGTTTGGTCATGGCTTAGGTTGGTTAATATTTTTTCCGCTGATAAATTTTCTACTTGAAAGGGAATTGTTTTAACCAATGAAATGTTGTTAGTTGTGTTTGAAAAATAGGCGGTTGTTGGTGTGATGTGGGTTAAATATAACTGATTGATTCTTTTAATAAGATTGTCGTCCAAGAAGTCCCATCTTTTTTTCCACCAGTATGTCCGTGGGCTGGTGGCGGAAAAATATATCATATCTTTGTTGTCAATAACCAGCCAATCAGTTTGAGGAATAAAAAACTCTTTGTCAGATAGTTGTTTGTAACCGGTTAAAACATAATGTAGTGCGTAAACATTTATTCTACTGGAATAGGCTGTAAGTGGGCCAAGAGCGCTAATAATGCTTTGTTGTTTGTCTATTGGCAATAGTTGCGATAAGGGCTCCGATTTGATTTCTTTTAAAAAGTTAGAAAAAAATAATCGACCACCACCAATAATAAAAGTTGCGTAAATAATGGCCACAATTAGAACAATTTTAACAACTGGTAAATAGAAGATGTTATTATTTTTAACTTTGTTTATTAGCACTTCTAGTGATTCGATGGTAGCCAAATAAAATCCTGGTAATAAAATTGTTCCATAGTGAGTGGTAAGTATAATAGAGGTGTTATTAGCGTCCATAAGAGCAAAACCTAAAAAAGCGGGAACAGATAATAATAACCATTTTGGTCGATAAAGACTGATAAAGGCGGTTGGCATTAGCAAAATAGCTAATAGAACAATGTTGTTGAGACGAAAAATTTTTGTTAACACTAACCAAGGATTAGAAAAAATATTAATAAGTATTTCTACTTGATTTTTACCAAGTTCTTGGTAATAGATGAGAAACTTGTAGTGAGCTTCCGGAGAAAAGTAGGCAACCATTTTCATAGCAAAAAAATAATACAGGCCAGCAAAAATAAATGTAGGCAAATACCAACGCCAGTGCTTTTTTTCAATTATTGCAACAAATCCAAAAGCAATAACCGACAGAGCGGCGTCTTCACGAGAAACGAGTGTTAAAAGAATAAACGTCAACCATAAAAGATAATTATTTTGTTTGTAAAAGTATATTGACCAAATTAACAAGCAGGCTGTAAAAATAATAGCGTGAAACTCAAACACGCTGGCTGCGTAAACTATAGGATTTAATAACCAGCTAACAGCAATTAGGTTTGGCCATAAACCATTTAAGTGTTTGCTGGCGATTTTATATATTGGCCAGATGGTTATAGCAAGGACAATAGTTTGAATTAGAATTAAGGTTAGTGGGTGGTCGGCAAGAGCGTAAAATGGTAAAAGTAAAAATAAAATAGGTTCAAAGTGGTCGCCAAAATAGTTATGAGGGTGTATTGATACGTCCATCAAATTACCGTTGAGGCTGTTAAACATAGCTTGATTGTAAATAGCCAAATCAAAGCCATTAAACAGATTGTGATCATATTTCCAACAAGAGATATAAAAAATAACAATCACCCAGGCAATTGTACACAGAAATAACAACTTTTTAGATTTTAAAAACTCCATAGGCTTTACCCATGGAGTTTATCACAATAAATTAATTTTTAGTATTCCAAAAATCTATCCTGAATACTGTTTAAAATTGCCTTAGAAATAAAGTCAACAATAGCGTATGAAGCGATTATAATAGCAAAACCAATCACAGAGTTGGAGATTGTTTGTTTAGCTTTTGCAATTTTGTCTTTATCGCCCTGAGAGGTCATCCAAGTAAAGCCCGAATAAATAATTAATACCAAAAAGGTAATTCCCAGTAAACCAAGAATAATCAAGATAATGCTAACAACAACGCTTTGTGGTGTTACGCTAGTAGTTGATAAATTGGCAGCGCCAGCAGTGTTTCTTAGACGGTCAGTTGGCGTAATAACGTTTTGTGCAAAAACAGGAAGATACAAAACCGACCAAACAACAGAGCTTAAAACAAAAGTAAATATTTTTTTCATAAGTTTAAAGTTTAAAAAGGAACGCATATATAATTTCCAGTCGAGACACTGCATTTTTTATCAAGCAAATTATTAGCACAGTCACTGTCGTCACGACACTCAACACAAATCGAAGGGTTGGTTTCTAACAAACAGAAAGGTTTGTTGCCCTGACATTGAGTTGAACAGGAGTAATCTTCTTTGTTGACGCAATGACCTGAATAGAAAGAATTACCGTGAGCCCAGCGACAATTATTTTGGCTTAAGCAAGTATTCTGACTTAAGCTAGTACAACCCATGCTGGGATTAGGGACGCAAACGTGGTTTTGGGTGTCACAGCTGGTTTTGTCTTGACTTCCGTAAAGGTTGATACAAACACCGCTCTCGTTACCTTGGTCGTTGTTTTCGCACTCTAAACAGTTGCCATTGATACACATTCTTCTAGTGATTTGGTCAGCGCATTGTTCGTTTACAGAACAAGGTATCTGCGTTTGTTGACCGCCGTTACCAGCAGAAGAAATTTGTGTTGGCGAGTAGAATTTTTCGTAAAGCGGACTGATAATTGAATTGATAATAATAAACGAACCAAAGCAAACTAAAGCCCCAACAACACCATTGGTAAGCAGTTGTTTGGCTTTGGTGATTTTGTCTTCGGCGCCTTGAGCGGTAATCCACATATAGCCAGCAATAATTGTTAGAACCAAAAAGATTACGCCAGCAAAGCTTAAAATCATGCCAATGATACCGCCGATATAAATATCGGCATCAACAAAGTTTTTGCCGTTGACTGTGTTACTAAGTAGTGATGTGTCGCCGGTCATCTTGTTTAACAAATTAGTGTTTATTTGAGCGTTAGCAAAGGCGATTGTGGTTGCTAGTCCGGTGATTGTTAGAGTAATAAATACAAATATTTTTTTCATATAATTTATTCTTGCATACAGCTGGTATTTATGCCATTACCAATGTTTTTACATTTAAAATTTGAGCCGTACGTTTGCTGACAATAAGAGTGACGCGTTGTTTCGTTATCACATTTTCTTTCCGGGATGTCGTTGTTACAGCAGTTACAGTAGCCAAGTTGAGCTGTATAAAATGCTTTGTCGGTGCAAAACGGGGCGTCGGTTGGACATTGACTATTGGATTCACAGACAGTCTGAGAAAAACCGCCGGAGCCGGTTGGGGTGGTGGTGGCAACTTGATTAAAGTTGTTTTGCGCTGCCTGATTGATGCTTTGAATAACAAATTCGGACAAACTATAACTTGATAGTATTAAAAACAAACCAATAGCTGAACCAATAATCGTTTTTTTTGAATTATCGATTATTTTTTTATCGCCCTGAGCTGTCATCCATAACGCACCGGCTTTAATGGTGATGACTAGCAAAATTATGCCAACAAAACCAAGTAAAATGGTAATGAAAAAAGCAACCGTTTCCTCAATGGTGGTGGTGTTAGTGGTGTTTAAACCGGCGCTTTTTCCTAGTGCGTCAACATAGCCACTGTCGTAATTGTTAGCCAAAGCAATTTCTGGATGTAATAAATTAAATAAAATGTTTTCCATATTAGATTATGATTGACTACCAATTATGCGAATGATCAGGGTGGCGGCTGAATAAGCAATCGCAGTAATCGCCATGCCGATGGCAGATTGGATTAATCTAGTTCGCGCTTCGCTAACACGATTAGCGTTGCCACCGGCGGTCATCCATTGAAAACCGGAATAAATTGTGTAAACAAGGAAGATTAAGCCAGTTAAGCTGAGAACAAACTTAATAATTTTTCCAACAAAGTTAGTTATAGCGTTGGCACTTCTTTGGTCGTTTGAATAGCCGGCGTTAGCGCCAACTATTTCTAAGTCATTGCTGGGGTTGGAAAACTCAGAGCCGCCAGTACAACGTCCTTGATGCATTATGGTTATTGGCTGTGTGTTTGCTGTA
>CAZAXS010000004.1:2126-10203 GCA_964489205.1 uncultured Gammaproteobacteria bacterium | reverse complement strand
TATGGTTATTGGCTGTGTGTTTGCTGTACATTCGCTGTCAAAGTCAAATTCTTTATAGACTCCATCAGGATCATCTGTTCTTTCTTTTTTACAAATAGAATCTTTTTCTCGACACCAAGTAACGCCTTTGTTGTCGGTTACCTGACAACAGCGAACTTTTCTGTTTGGTTCTTCATTGGCATTAACAACCAGCGGAATGATTAAAAGAAAAAACACTAGTAATAATAAAAATTTTTTCATAATTTATTGACCAAGAGTGTTAATAACAAAGCGAGTGATAATATAAGCCAAACTAATTAAAATAAAACCACCAATGGCTCTGGTTAGTCTAGTTTTTGCTTCGGCGATTTTGTCTTTTGAGCCCCCGCCAGTCATCCACTGAATGCCAGAGTAAATGGCAATTATCAAAAAAATAGTAGCTGTAAAAGAAATGGCAACTGAAGCAATACGGCCAATTGTATTTGCAACTGAGTTTTGATTTGCTTGTGATGGAGCGTAACCAGATTTTACAGCAAAACGATCCAGGTCTTTGGTAAAGTTTGAATTAGAGTTAGTGTTGGTTTGTCCAAGAGCAAAGACGGGTTGTAAAAATAAAGACAGCAGAGCTATTACAAATAATTTTTTAAATGTTTTCATAAATTACTTTAAATTATTGATTATTAAGCTGGTTATGCTGTAGGCGGATAAGGTTATAGCTAAACCAATAACCGCATTTTTTATTCTCTTTGAAGCTTTTTTCTTACCCTCGCTTTCGCCACCATAGTGAATCCATTGAATGCCGGCGTAAATAATAACTGCTGTGAAAGTCAAACCTAATAAACCTAATAGCGTGTTTACAACCGTTGAAAGACCGTCAACTAAACCAGTTGTTGATTTGTTTGAACCAGACGAACCAGTTTTATTTGGCATTTTTGAGGCGATGCAGTCGCTAAGTGAACTATCTTCGTTACATCCAGCATTGTTATTGTTTGATGATAGCGTTTTGCAGGTTGTTCCCAGGCTACCCTTGCCTTTTTCAGTGTTATAGTCGTCATAACAACTACCAAGTTGTTGGTTTATTGACGGCTCTATAATTTTGGTATTATTTGCTTTAATTTTTTCAAGTGAATTATAGTCACAGGTTTCAACCATGGAACAGTAGTTATATTCAGTTCCATAAGTTATGTTAGTTGCTGAAAATTGGCAACAAACCAAAGGAGTATTTGATTGTGCACTTACTTTGTCGGAATACACAAAAAACATGCTAAACAGACTTAAAGCAATAAACAAAAATTTTATATTCATAGAGTAATTATGAATATAATTTAGCAAATTTTTGAGCAATTGTTAATACAACAACTAAACAGCGCTAGCTAAAGCGTTGAAAATAAAATAGCTAAGTCCGTAGGCAAACATGGTAATAGCTAAGCCAATAACCGCGTTACGCATTCTTTCTTTGGCCTCGGCAACATTCTTTTCGTTATCGTCGGCGATAAGCCACTGAGCGCCAGCATAAATAATAATTATTAAGAAGACGATTCCAATTGAGCCTAATATAAGACCAATAACGGCGCCAATTCTAGCTAATAATATTGATCTTATGGCATTTGGATCGGTGCTTGCCTCGTTACTGCCGGGTAAACCAATATTTGGGAAAAAAGAACTTGCTAAACACTCGCCTATATTGCTTTTATCAATATTTAAACATTTGGTTGATAATACGCCTCGATCGCTTTCATCTTGCAAATCTTTAATCTTTTTTGGATTGTCTATACATCTTACTCCCTGGATAGGGAATTTATCATTTTCACCAAGTGAGGCGTCGGTTTGGTTGTAGTATAAGTCAATGCAAATTTTTGTATCTTCGGCGGTTCCTTGGGTTTCTGTACAATTAGAACTGGTAAATTTTTTACCAGAGGAAAGATCGTTGCTGTAGCTATAACAAAACTCCACCTCTTGATTACTAAAATTACAACAACCCTGTTCAGCGGCACGAGTTGTTGGTAGAAAAACGGCGTAGCAAAAAGCTGTTGTAATTAGTAAAAAAAAGAAAATATTTTTTACTAAGTTTTTTAACAACATAGTTATTATTTGCTCAAAACATTAAGAAGAGAGAAGACAACGTAATTTGATACTAAATAGGAAAACAGTATTATTCCCAGGCCAACAGTGGCGTTGGTTAGCGACTGTTGAGCTGCTTTAACTACTGAAGCGTCGCCACCAGCTGTCATCCATTTAAAGCCCGCAATAATAATTAAAACTAAGAAAAATACGCCTAAAAAACCAAGAATAAATTTTATAATCGCAGCGACTTGGTCTTCGATGGTTTTATTAGTGGCAACCCCGGCTTTTTCGGCTGAAGCTTTTAATTGATTTTTAGCCGCGTTAACCGAGTCCGACATTTGCGCGTGTAAAACAAGTGGTGTTATTAGCAAAAAAAACGCTAATAGTGAGATGATAAATTTTTTCATGTTTTGAAACTTACATCCTTTCGTCCAGAAAAAATAATTGGACGAAAGAACCTAGGCTCCAAATTAACTTCCTGAGTTTCCAGTAGCGGTCATGATTGTGTTGATAGCGAAGGTAGAGATTGAATAAGCGGCTAAGATAATAACCAAACCGATTAAACCGGCCTTGATTAAACCTTTAGCACCCTCAATCTTTTTGTCATCGCCCATAGCGGTCATCCATTGGAAACCACCAACAAGGATGATGATAACGGCAATCAAACCTAAGAAACCGAGCAACACTCTAATGAAGTTGTTGACAATGTCGCGTAAGTCGGTTGAACCTAAGCCGGTTGAACCAGCGTATTCCAAACCCAACGACAACTCTTGAGCGGCAGCGATTGAAGGCAATGCCACGGCTACTGCTGTCAAAGTATTGATGCCAAGTTTAGTGAGTTTATGTTTTAACATATTTCACTCCCTTTCGGGTAATAAATAATTAATGATAATGAGTACCACGAAAGGGTACTCATTAAGTATAGCTAATTTTTACAAGCCTTGCTAGAGGTGATTAAAAAATTACCACATCAAAAATAGTATTAATAATCGAGTAGGCGGCGAAAGCAATGGCAATACCCGCTATTGAAGTGTAAAGAATTTTTTTACTATCAGCCGTATCTTTGGCAGATTCAGCGGTCATGTATTTAAAGCCACCGTACATAAAAAATAAAAGCGAGGTAAAGGAAATGATAGCGAAAGAAAGCTTGATAAAACGAGCGGAAACATCGGTGAAAGTTATTTGTTTGCCAGCGCTAGAAAGTGGATTGCCAAGCTCGGTAACTGCTTTGCCGGCCGACCAGGCAATATCGTTTGTTAATCCAAATAAACAAAATAAAACCAATAGTAATGAGAGAAAATATAAACTTTTTTTATTCATAAATTAAAAAGTTATAACCTTTAATGTGGCGTTTACAATGGCGTATGCGGAAAAGGTTACTACAATGCCAATAACCGCCCAAAATATTATATTTTTACCTTTATCAATTTTTGTACTATTACCAGCCGAGGTGGAAATAGTAATAGCGCCATACATAAAGACAACGATAGCAATAATTCCGGTAAAACCAAGTACCATTTTTATTAAACGACCAACGATTTCGTCGGGCTCAACAAAATTTTGCCCGCCTTTTGCCAGTGGATTGGGTAGTTTTTCCGCTAAAGCAATGGGTGTGAGCAGAAAGTAACAAGCAACGAGTAAAAGAAATTTTTTCATAAATTATTTTTTCATATTTACTTGGCAAAATTGATACCATTTAGTGCCATCATTAAAAACGGAACGATTCCAAGTTTCTTGCACAGATAAACCGCCAGAAGTACCGCCAACAAACGAAACTAAAACAGTGTCTACAATGATCCAGCCAGAAAACAAAACGATTATTCCAATGATCGTGCCTTTAATTCCGTTTTTCCCGTCTTTAACTTTATTCTCGTTGCCAGCGCTGGTTAATAAGACCAAACCATAGTAAGTAACCATTAAAAAAGCACCCAAAACGCCAATCTTAAATAACCAGTTAATAATATAAGCAAAAGTAGCTAAGATTGCACAAACCGAACAATTGCCATCTTTTATACAATTGTCCATTAAATATCCAGTTTCTTGAGGAACTAAACCTTTTTGGGATAAATTCGATTTAATCCGAGTGTCTTTTGCGGTTGTATTGGTATTATTGGCTGAACCTATGGTTTGCATTTGTGTTTGGTCAGAATTACCTTCTTTTCCATCAAGAGAGCAGTAGTATCTGCTACCAGCTGGTTTGTCTTTATTGTAGTAACAATTATGATTTTTATAATAATTTACGCTACTAACAGTAGTTGCGCTGTTATAATTCTTTTTTTCCACTAAAAATCTTTTAGCGTCTTCCGGTGTACAATTATAATTTTTTTCAGCTCCAAAACACTCGTTTAAATCGCTACTACCGTTAACCAAAAATACGCAACAACTTCCTTTTGGTTCCACTAAGCCAGCGTGAACCGTATTGCTAATAAGATAAGGCAAAAGACTTACAAAAAATAAAGAGATAACCAACAAAATTTTTTTAGACATATTTAATTATCACTTTTATTATACATTTTATTGAATTGTTTCGCTAATCCTACGAGCGCCAGTATTGAGAATTTTTTGTTGATCCTCTGGTTTAGCGGTTTTTATTATTTGGTTGATTGTATCAACAAAATATTGTTCCATTTGTGGTTCGTTCTTGCCGTAATACCAACGAGTGGCGGTTAGGGCCTGATCAGCAAAGACAGAAAGAATCGGGCTTTGTTTCTGTCCGGCTAAAATTGTTCTTAAAGCGGCTGGTTGTTGAGTTTTTTCGGCAAATTTTTTAGCTTGTTCTGGACTGGTGATAAAATTGAGAAAACCCCAAGCATTGTCAGCACTTTTTGTTTTGTGAGAAACAGTTTCAATCCAATAGTTAGCGGTATTAACAGGTTGTTGATTAGATATTTGTGTCATTGGTGCAACGCCAAAATTAAGTTTCGGTGAACGGCCTTTGATAATTGGAATTTGATAAGAATAACCAAAAAACATAGCTGTTTTACCCGATATAAAGGCTTCAAGTGCGTCGGGCATGTTTTCGTTCCAGGTATATAGTTCAGTTAGGGGTTCGGCAAAGCTACGATAAAAATTAATTGCGTTTAAAGCTGGTGATGCACCTTGGATTGTTTGTGAAAAAGTTATTTGATTATCTTTGGTCATGACTGCGCCATTTTGTTGCATAATTGTGCTTACAATATCAACTACTCTGGGAACGTTATTGGTTGTGCCTAATGCGATAGCTGATTGAACAAGGTTGTTGTTTTGTTGTTCGGTGATGCTTTTTACGGCAACAGTTAGTTCGTCCCAAGTGGTTGGTGGTGTAGGAATTTTAGCGTTGTCTAAGATGGTACGATTATAAAAAAGCGCCAAAGTATCAAAACTTAACGGTAAGCCATAGATTTTATCATTTTTTATGACATCTTTTTGAACTAGGTTAACATACTGATTTTTTATGTCATTAGTTGTTGGGGTGGTGACGGTTTTTACAGAACGAACAACCTCGGTCTTGCCAAAAGTAGTTTTAAATTCAGAAGTAACTAATTTAACCGTTTTAGGCATTGGTGTAATTCGATCTTGAAACTCGCCCAACCAACCAACGGGAATTTGATAAATATCTGGTCCACGATCTTCAGCCCAAGCTTCTAATAATTTTTGGCGATATTCATTTAAGCGGAATTTTTTATATTTAATATCAACGTTAGTGTGTTGCTTTTTGAATTCGTCAATAAATGGTCGCAAGGTGTCGCTATCATGCCAAACCCCCCAATATTCAAGAGTGACGGTTTTGTTTAGTTCCGCCGGAACGCCTGGTTGAAAAAGTTTACAAGAAAGACCACTGGTCGCAACTGCAACTGTCAGTAAAATAAGAGCGCTGTGTTTTAGTAGTAATTTTTTCATAAAGTTTATTTATTGTTTAAAATTTGCCTAATATAAGCCAAATAATCATCTTTTATTTCTGGGTGTTCCAAGGCCATAGCGGTGTTTGCTTTTAACCAACCCAAGGTATTATTGCCATCAAAATATTCGCCGTTAATAACTGCACCGTATACCGGTCTTTTTTTATTTAACTCTTTTATAGCGTCTACCAAATAAATTTCACCGCCGTGACTTGGTTTAGTTTTTTCTAAAATTGGAAAAATATCTGGTGTTAAAATATAGCCACCAACCGCAGCTATTCGAGAAGGTGCTTTTTTTGGACCCGGTTTTTCGGCAATTTTATTAATTAAAAAAGTGTTATTATCAACTTTTTGACCATCGATTATGCCAAAGCGTTTTGTGCCTTCGTCGTCAGTTGGCATAACTGCCATGACTGGGTGTTGATATTTATCGTAGGTTTTAACCAATTGTTTAATCCATGGTTCTTTTTTACAGTGATAAAATTCGTCGCCCCAGAAAACAGCAAACGGTTCGTTACCAATAATGTTTTTAGCGTTTAATACCGGAGTGCCGTTTCCCATTGGTCCTTTTTGACGAATATAAATAAAGTTAGCCATCTTGGGAATGTTTCTAACTATTTCTAATTGAGAGGTTTTATTATTTTTTTTCAACCAATCTTCAAGTTCATAGGAATGATCAAAATAATCTTCCACCGGTCTTTTATTATAACTAGTAACGATAACAATATCGGTAATACCGCTGGCTACAGCTGCTTCAACGATATAATGAATAGTTGGTTTATCAACTATCGGTAAAAGTTCTTTGGGCTGATTTTTTGTTGCTGGTAAAAAACGAGTGCCAAATCCGGCAACCGGAATAACAGCTTTTCTAACGCTTTGATGCTTCATAATGAATTAATTATAGCACCAAAACATAAAAATTGAACTAAAACTTGTTTCTATTTTTGAACCATTTAATAGTCTTTTCGACTCCTCTTTCTAAGGAAGTTTTGGATTGAAATTTAATCAACTTTTTCGCTAATTTTATTTCTGCTACCGAATCTTTAATATCACCAACTCTCGGCGGTCTTTTTTCAAGTAGTATTTTTTTGCCCGTCAATTTTTCAATTATATTTTTTATTTCAATAAGTGAAGTTTTTTTACCAGAGGCAATATTAATTACCTGACCATTAAGTTTTTGTTTGCTTTGAGCCGCTAAAATATTGGCATTAACAATATCGTCAACATAGCAGAAATCTCTTGTTTGCTTGCCGTTGCCCTCGATAAAAGCTTTTTTATTGTTAGGAAAATAAAGTGCTTCTAACCAAGCTGATATAACGGTTGAATAAGCGGAGTTACCAAACTGTCCCGGTCCAAAAACGTTGAAATAACGCAAACAAACGGTATCTAAATTATATAAACTGCTAAATAATTGGCAAAAATTTTCAGCACTGTATTTTTGTAGGGCATAAGTTGACGCTGGTTTAACCTGACTAGCTAGTTCTTTAATTGGTAAATTTTTAGCGTTGCCATAAACAGCGGCTGATGAAGAAAAAATAAATCTTTTTATTTTATATTGGTGAGAAAATTCAAGTAAATGTATGGTGCCAAGTGTGTTTATTAGACTGGTGTGATAAGGGTTTGCAATAGAAAATGAAACACTTGGTAAAGCAGCGAAATGAAACAAATAATCAATTTTGTGTTTTTTAAATATCTTGTCTAAAAAATTTTTGTTTAAAATTGAACCTTTGTAAAAGATTATTTTTTTATTAACATTTTCTTTTTTGCCCGTTGAAAAATCATCAAGACCAATTACCGTATTTTTAGGAAACTTTTTTAAATAATTATTAACAAAGTTACTACCAATAAAACCAGCACATCCGGTTACTAAAATATTAGCCATATTAATTTTTATTAAGTTGTTTAATAATAAAATAAATCATTAAACTTAATAAAGCCGAAAAGAAACACCAAACAGAAACTAGAGTAACGGTGAAAAATAAATAAGTAAGTATTAAAGAGGTAACGACAGTGATGCCAAAAATTTTAATTAGTTTGTGTTGTGACAATAAACAACTTAAACAAGTGGCGACAAAATAAAACAGAGTATTAATTGCGGTTGGTAGGGGAAGTAAGGTGGTGAATAAATAATGGATGCTATTACAATTAACCTGCGA
>CAZAXS010000004.1:0-2026 GCA_964489205.1 uncultured Gammaproteobacteria bacterium | reverse complement strand
AGCTGTTGTAAGCCAAATAAAAAAGGAATAGACGCAAAGGGTTTGGTTTTTTTATTCTTGGCCTTTTTATAAATATAAGCACCGCTGGCTACTAAGATTGTACCAGCTGTAAAACTTGCAGTCGCAGAAAAACACATAAATAATTTAAATCTAAAATTTTATTATTTATATAATAGCACAGGTTAAATAAATATACCCGTTTCTGTCTTTATTGGCTGTAAAAATAATAAGAGCAAAACTTATTAGTTTTGCTCAAGAGAATTGTTACGGCTCAATGCCTTTTTCAACCCAGTTGTAGGCTTTTGTGTGCCAGTCCGGAGAGCTGTTGTCAAAATATCGCTCCCACTTGTCTATGCCAGTATCTTTGGCAATTTTTTGGAACTGCGCAGTTATTAAAGCACTACTCAGGATGACGGCCGATCGAACCATGCCGTTATCTTTGTACATTTTTTGTCCTTCCTCCATAATTTTTTTACTGTCGGCTGGAAGGGTTTTAAGTTGCGTCATGTTAATAATAACGCTGAATCCTTTGGGAATTTTTCTTAAAAACTCCTTTGATTCATTTAGCCATTTTTGCATTTCTTCGGCTTTTATAAAGCCCGAAAAATTTAGCTCAATAATTGTTTTTGTACGTTGCTTGATTTCGTACATTACTTACTCCTTGTTTTGTTTATTGATAGCGAAACCGCATGTTTCGTTAGAACATAATACATGTAAATAATTAAAAAAACAACAACCGGTAAAGCTGGGGTTGTTACCATAAGCGAATTAATAGTTTAATTAAAACTTATTGTTTATTACAAAACCGTAGTGATTGTCGTAATGTATTTTGTAACCAAAAACATCAGCCACGTCTTTTATGGCGTAGTACTGCGCCTCGGACATTTTTAACGTTGTTTTTTGACCAGATTTTGAGCTAGTATAGTTGGCTATCGCTTGTGCAAGAGCTAAATCAATGGTTTTGAAATCATTAATAAGTTTTTCTATGTGTTTTGTTTCAACCGAACCAATTTCTGAAATATAAAAACCATCATCAATTTTTTTACCAAGCAAGTTGTTGCCACGTATATAAGGTTTTATTGTGTTAGCTAATTCTTTAAGGACCGCTTCACTTGGTTCTTCTAAAAAATAGATACTAATTGAGTCGTGTCTTTCGCTGGGCGAAGCGGTGGTACCTGGTTCACCAAATTTATAGTTGGCTTTTATTTTTCCACTGCTTATAAAGTTGTCTAAACTATTTATTAATTCCTCTGTCACATTAACGTTAAAAGATCCGCGTGTAACAGTCTCTCGGTCTTTTTGAGGAAAAACTCCACGATACTGCCATTCTTTTTTATTATTATTAACATTAACATTTTTATTTTTTAGAGCGTTTTCCCAAATAGTTTCTTCTTGTGGGTTATTTGGGTATTCAGCGACACGATATTTTTTATAGACATCAGAAAATAAGGCTTCAATAAAGTTTATCCGAGAATCGGTATCGTCAAATTTATCCAAGTAATTTTTGTATAAATCAGCAACTCCTTTTATTCTTCCCTTGGAAAGTTCATTTACTAAATCGTAAAGTGCTTGTTTATTGTTAGTCGCTAGTTCATTTGCTTCTTTATTTGGCGGTACCTCTTTTTGTATTCCAAGCTCATGTTTAATTTCTTCTATTCTGTTTTTATCGTCAATTTCTTTTTGTTCTTTTAGTTTTAGATAATTTAAAGCCCTTTCTTTTTTGGCTAATTCCCGTGTTGTTATTTTTGGATCGATGTAGTTTGGAACCGTCCAAATTTCTTCTAATACTTCTGAGTTTAATCCGCGGTATTGAGGTGGAATAATGGTTGTGTTTTCTGTTGATTCGTCCGCGTTCATTTTTGTGTTTAAACCAGCCTCAATTGCGCTTACAAAAGAAGGTGGGAGGTCTTTTAGGATAGAGTTTTTTGACTCTCCGTTTTTAATTCGGTTAATATATTCTTGAATTTTTTGTTCACCTGGATTTGACTGTGGCGATGGTTGTTCGTTTTTCATAAATTTTTTAATT
>CAZAXS010000003.1:21401-22664 GCA_964489205.1 uncultured Gammaproteobacteria bacterium | reverse complement strand
CTACCTCTTTGCTTATTTAAAAAATTATTTATATCAACAGAAAATCCTCTTGTTTACTGGTGTTTTTATGAAGTTTATCAAAGAACATGGCTAGATATTACGCTTTTATCGAAAAAAGTCAATCCTTGCTATTTGTTATAAACATGGCATCACCAAATGAATAAAATCTGTATTTTTTGTTAACCGCTGTTTTATATAATTCGATTATTTTCTCTCTACCAATAAGAGCTGAAACTAACATAATTAAAGAACTCTTAGGTAAATGAAAGTTTGTTAACAAACAATCAACGCATTTAAAAATATAACCGGGATAAATAAATATATTCAACCAACCTTGTTTTTCTTTTATAAGACCATTGTCGTCAGACCAAGCCTCCAAAACACGGACCGCGGTGGTGCCAACAGCCACCACTCTACCACCCTTTCTTTTCACCCCATTTATTAACTCAACCGCTTCCTCCTCAATTGACGCCCATTCAGCGTGCATATGATGTTCTTCAACCGCCTCTGTTTTTACTGACTGAAAAGTACCAAGACCAACATGCAAAGTTACTTGAGCTATTTCAACACCCTTATCTTTCAATTTTTTAATAAGCTCGTCGGTTAAATGAAGTCCGGCTGTTGGCGCAGCCACCGAACCACTCACTTTTGCATAAACAGTTTGATAACGTTGACGAATTTTTTCATTATCAACCTGATGAATGTAAGGCGGTAAAGGCGTTTGTCCGTACTTATTAACCTTGTCCCAAAAATCACCAACAAGCGTAAATTCAACCTCCCAAACACCAGACGATCGATTGACTTCGTTTAATCGACAACTAAAATCATTTCCAAAAATAATTAAATCATCTTTTTTTGGTCGATTCATTTTAACTAAAACCTGCCAACAATTTTTTTTACTTTCTATCTGGTGAATTAAAAATACTTCAACCTCAGCTCCGGACGATTGTCGTTTTCCGTGTAATCGAGCCGGAAATACCTTTGAATTGTTTATAACTAAAACATCGCCGGACTTTAAATAATCAACCAAATTAAAAACTTGTCGATGCTCTACTGAGTCGTCTGTTTTATTATAAACTAAAAGTTTTGCATGATCGCGTGGTTCAACAGCAGTTTGAGCAATCAACTCATCGGGCAAATAATAATCAAAATCAGCCACTAACATAATTAATCCTCAAGCACTAATTCACTAACACTTCCGTTTACCAAAAAAGGAGTATTTTTTAAAACATCTTCTATTTCTCTTTTCCAAATAACAGCTTG
>CAZAXS010000003.1:0-21301 GCA_964489205.1 uncultured Gammaproteobacteria bacterium | reverse complement strand
AAAAAGGAGTATTTTTTAAAACATCTTCTATTTCTCTTTTCCAAATAACAGCTTGTATCATTTTCGCAATATCGTTATGACAGACAATTATTATATTTTCCGCTTGATGATTATTTCTTAGATCAACAACAAAAGACTTGGCCCGTTTATAGACCTCAGCAAATCTTTCAGTACCCTTACCATCTAAAACATAAAAATTATCAGCAGTTGCGATGTAGTTTTTTGAATACTTGTTTAAGTCTGAGGTTGGCAAGCCCGTGTATATACCAAAATCACGCTCTAATAAACGATTGTCAGTTTGTACTATCAAACCATGTGGTTTGGCAATTATTTCTGCAGTCTCTTTAGCTCTTTGTAACGGCGAAGAATATATTGCCCCGATTTTTTCATTGATAACTTGATCGCGCGCCAAACCAGCTTGTTCACGTCCGAGCAATGTTAAATTACTATCCCGACGTCCATTCATTACTCCTTGTAAATTATCATGATCTTGTCCATGACGTACCAAAAAAATTTTTAGGCTCATATTTTTATTGTGCTGGGATATTAAAACCTAAATGCTTCCAAGCGTTCTCGGTTACCACTCGTCCACGTGGCGTTCTAGCCAACAAACCTACCTGTAATAAATATGGCTCATAGACTTCTTCAACCGTTGACTCATCTTCTTGTAGATTTGCAGCAATCGTTGACACGCCTACCGGCCCACCTTTATAAACCTCAATAATGGTTTGTAATATTCGACGATCTATCGGGTCCAAGCCCAAAGAATCAACGTTCATTAACTTTAAGGCCTCCTCGGCTAATACCTGATTAATAACACCGTTACCTTTAACTTGGGCGTAGTCACGAACTCGTTTTAATAAACGGTTAGCAATTCTTGGTGTTAAACGACATCGTTGAGATAATAGGTTTGCTGCCTCATCATCGATTTCAACATTTAGAATATTAGCTGAACGTTTAATTATTTTTTTTACATCTTCTGGTTGATAAAATTCAAGACGATAGGTTGCGCCAAAACGATCACGTAATGGTGATGATAAAAGATGATAACGAGTTGTGGCGCCGATAATTGTAAACTTAGGCAAATCAATTCTAACCGTACGTGCTGCTGGACCCTTGCCAATAATCAAGTCTAAGGCGTAATCCTCCATGGCTGGATACAACACTTCTTCAACCACTTTATTTAGTCGATGAATTTCATCAATAAACAATATTTCACCTGGTTGTAAATTAGTCAAAATCGCCGCTAAATCACCCGAACGCTCAATCGCTGGTCCAGAAGTAACTCTAATAGCCGTTCCCAACTCTTTAGCAATAATATGCGCCAGCGAAGTTTTTCCCAATCCTGGCGGACCATAAAGTAAAATATGTTCCGGCGCCTCTTCGCGTTGTTTGGCAGCAGTTAAAAGTATTTCCAAATTGTCTTTAACTTGTTTTTGACCAATATAATCATTCATGGTCTGTGGACGCAAAGTTACATCAAATACATCGTCTCCCGTAACGTTGGCGGCTATAATTCTTGATTCATTGTCTGACATACAAAATCATAATATATAAATTAACCTATAACGTAAAGCCGCCAAGTCAGACTTGGCGGCTTATGTAAAAAAGCTAAATATTTTATATAAACGTCACGCTGGCCACCTTATCACCTTCTTGTTTGAATTTCATTATTCTCACGCCTTGCGTGGCCCGACCAATAACATTAACCGTTTTTAGCGGTATACGAATCATTTGGCCTTTTTCAGAAATTATAATTACATCTTCTTGTTCCAAGTGCGAGTTAACAATAAAGGCTGCACATAACTTGCCTGTTTTTGGCGTAATCATAGCGGTCTTAATACCAGAACCACCACGTCCTTGGACTTTGTACTGCGATAATGGCGTACGTTTGCCGTAACCATTACTCATAATCACCAACAATTGTTCACCACTACTTGCCTTACCTTCATTAACCAAGTCCATACCAACAACTTCATCGCCTTTTTTACTCAAACGGACACCACGAACACCGGCCGCCGCTCGACCCATTGGACGAATATCTTTTTCTTTAAAACGGATTGACTGACCTTCGGCCGTAACTAAAACTATATCGTCTTTACCAGAAGAAGGTTTTATCCATTGTAAGACGTCATCACCTTTTAGCTTAACCACTATTAGTCCTGTTTTTCTTACGTTGGCAAAAGCACTAATTTCAGTTTTTTTGATCGTTCCTTGTCGACTAACCATGACCAAATATTTATACGCCGACAAGTCTTCAGATGTTAGCACTGAAGCCACTTTTTCTTCTGGCGCTAATTGCAAAAAATTAACAATTGCCTGACCCTTGGCAGTTCTGCTAGCCGATGGAACTTCATAAGCCTTGAGTTGGAATAAACGACCCTTTGTTGTAAAGAACCACAAATCTGCATGAGTGTTGGTCGCGAAAATGTGTTCAACCATATCTTCTTCTTTGGTGGTTAAACCAATAACACCTTTACCGCCTCGACTTTGCACCTTAAACGTTTCTGGTGCAACACGCTTAATATAACCATCGTGAGTTAACATCACCAAAGTTGATTCGTTAGGGATTAAATCCTCAGTTGAAAAACTTCCCAAGGCACCCTTAACAACCTTTGTTCTACGTTCATCACCATATTTTTCACGCAACTCTGTTAATTCCTTTTCGACTACTTGTAAAATCTTTTTTGCTGATGCTAGCAATGACTCCAATTCTTTGATTAACTTTCTTTTTTCTTTCAACTCTTCTTCAACCTTTAGTCTCTCTAAATTAGCCAACTGTTGCAAACGCATTTCCAAAATAGCAACAGTTTGTCGTTCGCTCAACTTAAAGCGCTTAATTAAATTAACTTTAGCGTCCTCTTTATCTTTAGATTTCTTAATGGTATCAATAATTTTATCAATATCTTCCAAAGCCATCGCCAATCCCTCCAATATATGTTCACGATCTTTAGCTTTTTTTAATTCAAATTCAGCTCTACGTTTAACAACTATTTGACGATGTTTTAAAAATTCTTCCAACACCATCTTCAAGGTTAAAACTCGCGGTTGAATACTATCAACCAACGCCAACATATTAACATGGAATTTTTCTTGGAGTTGGGTGTATTTATATAATGCATTTAAAACTTTCTTTGGATAAGAATCGCGCTTTAACTCAATTACTACTCTAATGCCGTGTCTATTTGATTCATCACGCAAATCACGAATACCGTCAATACGTTTATCTTTAACTAGTTCAGCAATTTTTTCTAATAAACTGGCTTTATTAACCTGATAAGGCAAGTCGCTAATTATTATTTGATGACCACCTTTCACCTCTTCAATTTCTGCCGTTCCACGCATAACAATCGATCCCTTACCAGTTGCGTAAGCCGCTTTTATATCAGCAACATTATAAATTGTACCAGCAGTAGGAAAGTCAGGTCCTTTTACATACTCCATTAAATCATCTACCGTGGCCTCAGGATTACTTATCAAATGAATACAAGCGTCACACAATTCTCCTAAATTATGCGGTGGAATATTTGTAGCCATACCAACAGCAATACCCACTGAACCGTTTAGTAATAAACTTGGCAATTTTGAAGGCAAGACCACAGGCTCCGTCCTTGAACCATCATAATTGGGAACAAAATCAACAGTTTCTTTTTCCAAATCAGTTAACAACTCGTCACTAATTGACATTAACTTAGCTTCGGTGTAACGCATGGCCGCCGCGCTATCACCATCAATCGAACCAAAATTTCCTTGGCCGTTTACCAGCGGATAACGCATGGCAAATTCTTGAGCCATACGCACCAACGAATCATAAATTGCTACATCACCATGAGGATGATATTTTCCAAGAACGTCACCAACTACCGTTGCTGACTTTTTAAATTTAGCCGAGGAACGTAAGCCCAAATTCCACATTGAATATAAAATCTTTCGGTGAACAGGCTTCAATCCGTCGCGAACATCTGGAAGCGCACGCGAAACAATTACGCTCATAGCGTAATCCAAATAGGAAGACTTCATTTCCTCAACCAAAGATTGTGGAATGACAGTTGGTTCAATAACCGGAACATCTAAATTGTTGTTTTTTTCAATACTTTTTTTAGCCGCCATATATAATAAATCTTGCTTATTTTAGCTTATTCAGTCTTTTTACGCAAACCAAGAATAATCGTCTCAATCATGCCGTCTTGATTTTTTTCCAACGTTGTCGATTGACGTTCGATTATCAAAATCGATGATGTTGCTGATGGATATAAACCAACCGACTTGGCCGTCTGCTCATTTCTCTTATTACCAATAAACCCATCACCAACTTTAATCCAACTCCACCCAAGCACCGGTTCATTTTTGTAATTATGCCAAGTAGCAACCGGATCATTTCCTGCCAGCAATTCTACATTCTCAACAAAAAAATTTTCTCCATCTGGCGCGATTAATTTTAAGGTTGAAGAAGCATTGTTTTGAATAAGGGCCCATTTATCAGGATATCTAAAATTTAAACCATTAAAATCTGTTGCTTTTTCCAAAGCTCTATCCACCAAAGCTTCAGTTAATAGTTCTTTTGTTTCTTTTTTACTATTTGCTTCCGGAAATAAACTATTAAACTGATCATCACTTTTTTGCCACAAATTTGGCAAATCAGTTAGTAAATTTTTTTTAGGCTCCTCTTTTTTTATCTGGTATAAATTAAACTGTTTTTTCCAGCCACCTAAATAAAGCCATAAAAAAACCACCACTAAAAAAAGTAAACCAACAATTAGGTATAAATTATAGTGAGAGTGTTTTTCTGTTTGGTTTTTTGTCATAAAAACCAATTAAAACTAATCATTAATTATTACTAGGCGTGATAACATACGTCAAAACGTCCTCTGCTGGTAAATCGTTTTTCATTATTTTTAACTTATCAACTGTTTCTGATTTTCCACCAAAAGCTTTTAGAAAACTATCTACTGATGCATATTCTGTTTTTAAACCGTCCATTTGATAAACAATTGGCAAAACAATTCTTGGTTCAATCTCGCTAACCAAATCAACCGCTTGCTGAGCACTCAAAACATCCTTTCCGCCAACAGGTATTGCTACCACGTCGGCAAGTTTTAAGAAATCCATATCTGAAGCGTAAACATCTTTACCACTCAAACGACCTAAAAATAATAAACGCACACCGTCAGCCTTAATTAAATAAACAACCTGTTTTTGTTTTTTTAAATAATGACCGTAAATAAAAACGCCCTTAACCTCATACTCACCAGGACTGTTGATAATAAAAGCCGAGCTACGACCATGGTCGTAATCTTCGCCAGGCGCAGAAATAACAATGTCAGCACCATTTTTACCGGCCGACAAACCACTGGCCTTGCCAAGTGGATGTATCATCACCGTCACGCCGCCAGTGGTAATACGTAAACAATCAAAACCTAAATAAGATATCTGCATAACACACAATTTATAACATATTCACTCACAAAATAAAACCCCATTAAACAAACACAGAACTTCGCCCGAAAAACAAATGACGGTCAGACATAAGTCTAATCTCGTCTGACAAAGAAATGACTTATGGTTGACTTATGTCCTTATTATTGCTATATTTTGTCAACCTTAATAGGAGTCGAGCAAGTGACGCTGATTAAGGCCATTATCATTAACAATACTTGCAAACTATAGCCACAATTATCATTGTGGTTGCCTAATTTTAGGCAAATTTTATGAATAAAAAAGAACAGACTAATTCTGCAATGAGCGATTTGTTGAGTCAAAACAAATTTTCTAAAATGCCCGTTGTCAGCGAATTAATTGAAGGTGTTGTTATTTCAGCAACAAAAACAGAAGTTAAAATTGATATTCCTGGTTGGACAACTGGCGTTGTTAGAGGCAAGGAATTACGCGACGAATCTGGTGATTATAACGATTTAAAAATCGGCGACACCGTTCAAGCAACGGTTATTGATGTTGAAAATGAAATGGGTGAAATAGAATTATCATTCCGTTTTGCTGGTCACCAACGCGCTTGGGATAACTTAAGAAAAATGCAAGACGACAAATCTGCTGTTGACGGAAAAATTGTTGACGCCAATAAAGGCGGTTTAATGGTTAAAGTTGGTAACGTCGTCGGCTTCTTACCTGTTTCTCAATTAACAACTGAAAAATATCCTCGCGTTGAAGGCGGTGATAAGAGTAAAATCTTAGGTCATCTTCGTCAATTTATTGGTCATGAAGTTAAAGTAAAAATTATTGACGCCAATGAACGCGATGACAAATTGATTGTTTCAGAAAAACTAGCTTGGGAAGAAAAACAACAAGCATTGTTAGAAAAATATCCTATTGGCACCCATGTAAAAGGTAAAATCACTGGTATTGTTGACTTTGGTGCTTTTGTTGAATTTGATGATGGTTTAGAGGGTCTAGTTCATATTTCTGAACTTGCTTGGCAACGTATTGACCACCCACGTGATGTAGTAAAAATTGGCGACGAAGTTGAGGCGGAAATTATCGGTATTGATGATTCAAAAATCTCTCTATCAATTAAACGCTTAAAAAACGATCCATGGATGACAGTCGCTGAAAAATATCAAATTGGTCAAAAGGTACAAGGTAAAGTTTTAAAAATAAATCCTTTTGGTGCTTTTGTTGAGTTGGATAACGATATTCATGCTCTTGTTCACGTTTCTGAATTACCAGAAGGTAAAAAACCTGAAAAATCTTTTGCTGTTGGTAACGAATATGAATTTACCGTTATCTCAGTCGAACCAAAAGAACATCGTCTTGGTCTATCAATGAAAGACAATCCTTTTGAAGAAAAGAAAAAAGAAGAAAAAAGCGTAAAAACTAAAAAGGGTAAAAAAGCAGACAAAGAGGAAGGAGAAGAAGAAAACGTCTCCGAAGGAGAAGTAAAGGAATAATCCCCCTCTTATACACCCCTTTCAACCTTTTGGTGAAAGGGGTGTACTGCTATAATTACTTTAACTTAATAATTATTGCATTATTACTATGCCCGTTTGGAAACACATTCTAATATTTATTCTAGGTTTTGTTTTTGTTGCTAGCATCTTTAATGCTTTCACTTCACAAAATAAAACTAGTCAATACGTTAATATTAATGATCTAGTTCAATCAATTAATAAAGGTGAAGTAAAATCTTTAACGGTTGAAAGTAATAAAATCATTGCTGAAGTGGCTGATAATAAAAAGCTTTATACTCATAAAGAATCATCACAACCACTGACCGAGGTTTTAACCGCCTACGGCGTCTCGGCTGATACGCTCAAAGCTACGCCCATGACCGTTAACGATCAAAGTAGTTCATCATTTTGGAAAACAACCCTATTAACCGTTGCTTTACCATTTATTCTAATCGCCGGTTTTTTGTGGTTTATGATGAGACAAGTTCAAGGCGCAAACAATAAAGCAATTAACTTTGGTCAAACCAATGCAAAATTGGCTGGAGTCGATAAAAAAAATAAAACCACCTTTGCTGAAGTTGCTGGCGCAAACGAAGCCAAAGAAGAACTACAAGAAGTAGTTGAATTTTTGAAGTTCCCTAAAAAATTTCTTAACCTTGGAGCAAAAATTCCAAAAGGCGTTCTTCTTTTTGGCGCTCCTGGAACAGGTAAAACATTACTTGCTCGCGCCGTTGCCGGTGAAGCCAACGTTCCTTTCTTTCACATGTCTGGCTCAGAATTTGTTGAAATGTTTGTCGGCGTTGGTGCCTCGCGAGTTCGCGATCTTTTTGCTAAAGCAAAAAAGGTTGCTCCGTGTATAATTTTTATTGATGAAATTGACGCCGTTGGCCGACAACGAGGCGCTGGTCTTGGCGGTTCACACGATGAACGTGAGCAAACTTTAAATCAAATATTGGTAGAGATTGATGGTTTTGAAAAAACGGACAAGGTCATTGTTATGGCCGCTACTAATCGTCCAGACGTTCTTGATCCGGCTTTACTTCGTCCAGGCAGATTCGACCGTCAAGTTGTCATTGACTTACCCGATATCAAAGATCGCGAAGAAATATTAAAAGTCCACGCTGAAGGCAAGCCGATAAAAAATTTAGCTGATTTAAAGATAGTCGCCCAAAGAACACCTGGTTTTTCTGGAGCTGATTTAGCTAATGTTCTTAATGAAGCCGCTATCTTAACCGCTCGTAAAGATAAAAAAGAAATTACTAGTGACGAATTATATGAAAGCATAGAAAAGGTCATGCTTGGTCCGGTGCGTAAAAGTTTTGTGTTAAACGAAAAGGAAAAAAAGATTACCGCTTATCATGAAGCAGGCCACGCCATTGTTGGCCACCTTTTACCTGACGCCGATCCAATTCACAAGATTTCTATTATTTCTCGTGGACGAGCGGCTGGCTATACAATGAAACTACCAAATGAAGATAAAAAATTCCAAACCAAAAATCAGTTTATATCAGAGATTCAAACTTTACTCGCTGGGATGCTAACTGAAGAAATTATCTTTAATGAAATGACCACCGGCGCTTCGAGTGATTTGAAACAAGTAACTAAAATTGCTAAACAATTGGTTACTCAATACGGTATGAACGATAATCTTGGTCCAAGAGTTTACGGCCAACAAGAAGAAATGGTGTTCTTGGGAAGAGAAATTCATGAGCGTCGTGATTACTCTGAATTAACCGCCGAAAAAATTGATGACGAAATTAATAAGATTCTTAATAAAGCCAAAGCTGACACCAGAGAATTATTAACAAAAAACAGACACTTGCTTGATAAAATTGCCAATGTATTATTAGAAAAAGAAACAATTGAAAAAGAAGAGTTTGAGAAGTTAATGACCGCCTAAACAATAATTCAATATATAAATTACAAAAAACGACCCTATCAAAATAACGGTCGTTTTTTGATAATAATAAATTTCATTATGTAAAAAATAGTGATATAATTAATCCATAATAAAAAAATATGCTTTCAATTCATCGTCATGTTTTAAAAAAGGCTTTAGACACTATCATGAACTATTGGTACCTTTGGCCATTAGGTTTATTCGCTTCACTCCTTGGCAACGGAAGCGAGTTTCAAATGTTAACTAATCAATACGAATTGGTTAATAATCAAGAAGGACTAGTCTCGGCATTAAGAGAAAAACTTTTAACACCAACCGATACGCTGATCAGATCCTTACAAAGCTGGTCTTTTGATCAAACAATTGTGGCTCTTATAGTTTTAGCCATTTTTATTGGCTTGGCTTGGCTATCAATTTCATCGGTCGCTGGTTTAGTTATTGGTATTAACAAAGCTCAAAACGATGAAAGATCTTCCTTTAAGGACCTTCTCCTTATGGGAACTAAAAATTTCTGGCCAACTTTTGGTTATCTAGCTGTTGCCAAGTTAGTAACCGGTATTATCATCACCATTATCTTTGCACCAGTAATCGCTGCTTCTTATAAAGCTGGTTATATGTTTTTTAATGGCTTACTAATTTTAAGCTCAATCATTATTATTATTCCAGCCGCAATTATAATAAATTTTATAACCAAATTTGCTATTGCTTCTTATCTAATTGATAAAACTGAATTTACAGCTAGCTGGAAACACGCTTGGCAACTATTCAAAAGCCATTGGTTAATCGTGATTGAACAGGCCCTGATTTTATTAGCCATCAACCTTCTTATTGGTTTATTAGTAATTATTGTTTTCTTTATAATTTTTGGACCTTTCTTCTTACTTGGCTCTGTAACAGCCGGCGGCTTCTTCCCGTTAATCCTCTTTGGCGTCTTACTTGTTGGACTAATAATTGTCACATTAGGTTCCGGATTGGCTAGTTTCCAATATAGTGCTTGGACGATTTTGTATTTACATTTAAACGAAAACTCATCATATACCGCAAAAATAGTAAGACTTTTTACAAAACTCTTCACTAAATAACATACTATGGCCGATGAACTTCAACTTAGTGATTTATTAGCTTTACATGACAACGCTGGTGAAAACGAGGTTGCCTCTAAGCTTCAGGCCAAATTATCTAGCATCCAATCAAAACATGACGAAAAAGAAGTAGAAACAACCGCCTTAAACGCGGGTGTTTCTTACATTAATCTAAAAAACTTTCCCATATCGTTAGAAGCTATCGCTTTAATACCCGAAGCAGAGGCTAGAAAAAATCAAATAATTAGTTTTTTTTACAATGGTGAAGACATAAAAGTAGCCGTCACTAACATCGATAACGAACAAAACGAACAGCTAATAAAAAATTTAGCCGAGAACAAACATTGTCAGATAGAAAAATTTTTAATTTCACAAGAAAGTTTTAATGAAGCGATTAAATTATATGAACGCCTGCCAAAAATAAAAGTTATTGACGGTGTTATCGCTATAAAACAATCGGATTTGGAAAAATTTAAAAATATTAATTCTTTTGAAAAAATCAGTAAAGAAATTTCGTCAGCCAATACCTCAGAAATAATTACAATGGTAGTGGCTTCAGCAATAAACACCAACGCCTCGGATATTCATGTTGAAGCTGAAAAAGAACAAGTTGTATTTCGTTTCCGTATAGACGGTGTTTTGTACATTGTTACTACCCTACCCAATACACGTTGGCCACAAATAATCTCTCGTATTAAATTATTAGCTGGTTTAAAAATTAACGTTGAAGACCGTCCACAAGACGGACGTATCGGCATTGAACTTGACGGTCAAACTTTAGATATTCGTGTTTCCACTATTCCTACTAGCTATGGCGAAAGCGTTGTTATGCGTTTATTAAAACCAGCCTCAATCGCGCTTGGCTTTGAAAACCTTGGTATTGTTGGTAAGGCAAAAAATAATCTTGATAAAGAAATTGCAAAACCAAATGGCATGATTATTACTACCGGACCAACTGGTAGCGGAAAAACAACAACCTTATACTCAATTATAAAAAAACTTAACGACTCAGAAACTAAAATAATCACCCTTGAAGACCCGGTTGAGTATAAACTAGCTGGCATTAGCCAAAGTCAAATTGATCACAGTAAAAATTATTCCTTCGCCGACGGTCTTCGCTCAATTTTACGCCAAGATCCGGACGTAATAATGGTCGGTGAAATTAGAGACCTGGAAACAGCTGATGTAGCCATTAACGCTGCGTTAACCGGTCATATGGTTATCTCCACTATTCACACCAACTCGGCTGCCGGGGCCATTCCTCGAATGTTGGCCATGGGCGTTAAACCATTTTTACTCGCTCCCGCCTTAAACGCTATTATCGGTCAAAGACTCATTCGTCGATTATGTCCAAAATGTAAAAAAGAAATTGAACTCTCTTCAGAACAAAAAGAAAAAGTTTTTTCAACACTTAAAAACATAAGCCCAAACTCAACTGAAAAACTAACGGACGAACAAATTAGCCAGCTTAGATTTTTTGGTCCTGGCGGATGCTCGGAATGCCACAATCTTGGTTATAAAGGCCGAATTGGTATCTACGAAATCATGTCTATGACGCCTGATCTAGAAAAACTAATTCTTACTGGTAATGTTTCTGGTTATGACATTGAACAATCAGCTATAAAAGACGGCATGGTTACCATGCTTCAAGACGGCCTTTTAAAAGCCAGTCAAGGCCTAACCTCAATTGAAGAGGTTTTTGAAGCTGCGAAATAATACAAAATGTAGAGCCGCTACATTGCAACGGCTCTACATTTTATTTTTCCAATTCCGCTAATTTACGCCGAGCTTCGGCTAGCTTTTCTTTTTCTTTATCCAAAATCACTGCCGGCGCTTTGGCAATAAACGCTGGATTTTCTATGCGCTCTCGTAAATTATTAATATAATTTTTAAGTTGATTAACCTCTTTCTCTCGTTCCACCGGATTAATTGTTTCACCAAAAGTAACTTCATCAAAAATTAATGTACCGCCATCAAAAACAACTTTAACTTCTTTTTCAATTTGCTCGCTTATTTTTACTTTGGTCATTTTTTCAATCACCGCCATATTTCGCTTAACCACAACATCATTACCTACATCAATTTTTAAATTAATTATTTGGTCAACTTTAATTTTCTTTAGATTACGTTCTGTACGAATTGCGATAATGATATTTTTTAATAAACCCACCTCTTCAACAGCTAAACCATCTTTAATATTATCATTTTTAGGCCAAGATTCGGTGATTATTAAATTGCTACAACCAGCCTCCTGCCAAATCACCTGAGTTACAAAAGGAATAAATGGTTGCCAAAGTTTTAAAAGCTTGGTTAAAACGTAAGACAAAATTTCTTTTTTATCACCCTCAACTTTGGCCAATTCTAAATACCAATCAGCAAAATCAGTCCAAGTAAACTCATAAGCCAAATCAATGGCTTGAGAAAAATTATTTTCGTCCAAATTGTTTTTAACCTGGTTAATAACAATGTTTAATTTTGTTAATAACCATTTGTCGGTAACTGTTTTAGATGTTGGCACTTGTTCATCGTTCAATTCGTCAACTTGCATTAAAATAAAACGACTAATATTCCAAAGTTTATTTACAAAATTGCGATAATGATCAACCTTTTCCATGTAAAAACGACTATCATTACCGGCTGACACATTAGCCAGCAGAGCTAATCGTAAAGCATCGGCACCATGACTCTCAGCTACTAATATAGGATCAATGCCATTACCAAGAGACTTTGAAAATTTTCGCCCATCAGCGTCACGTAATATCCCATGAATATAAACCTTTTCAAAAGGAATATCATTTTTATAATAACAACTCGTTAAAATCATGCGTGCCATCCAGAAAAAAAGAATCTCATAGCCCATTTGCATCCAACTAATTGGGTGGAATTTTTTAAACTCACTTTCGCTTAAAGTAGAAAAGCTCCAAGCCCCAGAAGAAAACCAAGTGTCCAAGGTATCATTATCTTGTTCCCAACCTTCCCCGGGGCAAACTTTGGCAACCTTCATTTCCCCGTCTTTATACCAAACCGGGATTCTGTGCCCCCACCAAATTTGTCGACTAATGCACCAATCTCTTAAATTCTCAATCCAGCGTATATATGCATCTTTAAATCTGTCAGGAATAATATTTATTATTTTTTCTTTATTGCCTTTATGACCGACCACCGCCGCTTCGACCATTAATTGCTTTAACGATTTGTCATGATCAGAAATTGTTTTATTTACATCAATAAACCATTGTTCCATCGGCAAGACTTCAATTATGTCACCAAAACGATCGGAACAAGCAACATTGTGTTCAATCTCTTCTTCACTAATTAATAAATTTTCTTGTTTTAACCAGGTAACGATTTTTTCTCGACATTCATTTATTGTCTGTCCGGCAAAGATTCCGGTTTTATCCGACATTTTTCCATCTTGACCAATAACTTGCACCAAACCAATGTCTTTATTTTTTGTATATATGTCATAATCAACCATACTGTGGGCTGGTGTCACACCAACAGCACCAGTACCAAAATTTGGATCTGCTTGTTCGTCGGCAACCACAGCAATAACCAAATCAACACCCGCGAAATTTACAGAAATTTTTTGGCCAATATATTTAGAATATCTTTCATCGTTTGGGTTAACTGCCACCGCCGTATCACCTAACTTTGTTTCCGGTCGTGTTGTAGCGATAGCAATTGGAAAATCTTTTGCATACTTAAAAGTATACAACTTGGTTTTCTCTGCTTTGTACTCCAACTCATCATCGGAACAAGTTGATTGACCTTTAACCGACCAATTAACCACTCGGTAACCTTTATAGATCAAACCGTCGTTAAACATCTTTTCAAATAAATCATATACGACCTCAGATCGTTGTTCATCAAAAGTATAAGCTAAACGAGACCAATCACATGAAGTTCCCATTTTCTTAATCTGCCCAATAATTGTTTTTTGACTTTGGTTAGCGTAATTTTTAATTATTTGTAACAATTTTTCTCGACCAAATTCTTGACGAGGGTTAACAATTTTTCCATAACCATCAATTTTTCCTTCCATTAGCAGTTTTTCTACCTTTGCTTGAGTAGCCACAGCTGCATGATCAGTTCCTGGAACAAACAAAACTTCATCACCTAACATTCTCTGATATCTTGCCTGAATATCCATTAACGCATCTTCCAGGGCGTGGCCAAGATGCAACACTCCGGTCACATTTGGTGGTGGCATTAAAATTGAAAATGTTTTAGCGCCTTCATCTATCAACCCCTTTTCCAACCAAGTCTCGTGTTTGAACAAACCCGATTCTTCCCATGTTTGATAAATTTTATCTTCCCATTTTTTTGCTTCGTAAGCTTTGTCTAATTCTTTTGGCATAAAAATAAAACCCTAATAATTCTTAGTTATAAGGGTCACATACCATATTAGGTTTATGACGGTACCACCTTACTTTCCCATGAACACGATCCCATCTAATGGAAAAATAGTTCATGACTTCATTACAGCGTTTACGGGCTTACCCGTTTGGTTCTAGTTTTCATTAAGTCTGGCCTAATGAATTTCTTCCAACCACAATGTTTGGCGACATTACCTCCAAACTAAGTGTTTATATTTAACTTAAATATAGTTTAATCAATGCTTTAAGTCAACCAACTTTTATTAGTCATCATTTTCATCTCTTATCTCACCAACAATCGATTCAAGCAAGTCTTCCATTGTTACTATACCAACTTCCTTTTTATTATCAGTTACCAACATTAAATGTTCACGATTAACTCGCATTTTACGAAAAACTGCTTCCAAAGTTTCATTTGATTTAATCTTTCTTAACGGTCGCGCCAATGATTTTATTTCAATTTCTCTGTTATCAGAATTTAACACCTTCATTACATCATTAACATGAACATAACCAATATAGTTATCTTGATCGTCTAAGTAAACCGGAAAACGGGAGAATTCCTGTTGGCCAACAAAAAAAGCAATTTGCTCAACCGGCGCCTCACCATTCAAGGCGACTATCTTATAACGTGGTGTCATAACTTTCTTTACCAACGTATCGTTAAAATGAAAAACTTTTTCAATTAACTCTCGTTCACGGTAGTCAATTGCGCCCACCTCAACACCCAACCTAGCCAAAGCTCTTATTTCCCCTTCGGTTACTAATTCAGTTTTTTTAATTTTTAATAATTTAGTTGTTATAAATTCATTAAAATGATTTAACAACCAAACTAAGGGAAATAACAATCTATTTAAAAACCACAAAATCGGCGCGACTTTTAATGCAATGTAGACGTTGTTTTTTTGAGCGATCGACTTAGGAAGAATTTCACCAAACATTAAAAGCAACAAAGTAGCCAAACCAGTAGCAATGCCGATGCCGTAGTCTCCAAAATACTTAACCGCCAAAACAGTTGCCAGCGAAGCACATAAAGTATTAACAATATTGTTACCAATAAGTATTGTAGCTAATAAATTTTGAGCGTTCTGACGTAAACGCCAAACATAAATCGAACCAATTAGTTGTTGTTGTAATAATTCTTGGATTTTCCCTTGTGATAAAGAAAATAAAGCAATCTCTGATGCAGAAAAAAAGGCGGAAAACGAAATTAAGACGATAAAAAACAATAGGTACATATATTTATAACAATAATTTTTCTGGTACTTCTATTTCTCTTTGTTCAGGATTATCAATACCAACAAATTTAATTTCTAAATAATTTTGCAAATCTTGTAATTCTGGTAATTGATTCGACCACTCAACAACAGCAACAGTTTTACCATTACCAATATACTCAAAAAAACCAATATCTTCTAATTCAGCCAAAGAAGCTAAACGATAAGCATCGACATGCAACAGATTCTCAATTCCAAGATTTGTTGGGCGACAATTGTACAGTTTTTGTAGATTAAAGGTTGGACTATTTACCCTATCTTCAATACCTAATTTTTTGGCTAATATTTGGACAAAAGTAGTTTTTCCAGCGCCCAAATCACCAACCAAGCCCAAGATTTTTCCTGGCTTTAAATTATTAATAATTTTTTCAATCAATACCTCGGTTTCACTTAAATTCACTATTATCCTTTTATTCATAAAAAACACTCTATCATATTAACAAATAAATACTAGTTTAAAAACAAAAAAACCGCTCAGACTAACTACTGAGCGGTTTTATTAATTTGATTAACTTTTCATCTTCTTTAACAAAACAGTTAGTATCGGCGGAGTTAATAAAGTTGTTAATATTACCATAATAACTATAGCTGAAAAAAGTTCATCCGAAACTACATTTAAACTTTTTCCGATGACGGCAAAAATTAAACCGACTTCGCCTCTCGGTATCATACCAAAACCAACAACCCACTTATTTACTTTTCCCGCAGCTAAACCCGAAATAATTTTTCCGATAAATGCAGCAACGGTAATGCCAAGAGCCAATAATAAAATTGGTAAATTAAACATGGTTTCCAACTTTACTCCCATGCCCGTATGAACAAAAAATATCGGTACTAAAAACATACCCAAGGGTGCGATTAAATCCTCAATGTGTTTGTGGGAATGAGTTTTGAGCGCTTCAGCTATCTTATTCTTTGTTTCAACGCTAAAATCTTCAGCCGTCTTTTTTATGTCTTCTATTACCTCAGGGTCTTTGAAATATTTAAAATGAACTGGATCTAACACTAAACCAGCAGCAAAGGCACCAACAATTGGAGCTAACCCCGCTCTTTTTGCTAAAAAGGAAAAAACTAAACACACGACCACCGCAAAAGTAAACTTCATTGATACACTGGTATGAACTTTGGACATAAAATGACCAATTTTGGGTGCCAATAATTGACCAATTACAATCGCACCAACTAAGAAGCCAATGGCTTTAGCAGTAATAATACTTACCATTCCTAAAGTTACACCACCAACGGTCACAATTGCAGAAACAACCGCTAAAATAATCAAGCCCAACACGTCATCAATAACCGCAGCGCCTAAAACAATTTGCGCTTCTGGTATATGAACTTTTTTTAAATCCTGAAATACACGGGCCGTAATACCAACTGAAGTTGCAGTTAAAGTGGCGCCTATAAACAAATAGGCATTAAACGATAAATCTGGTAATAACCACGGACCAACAATATATGTGCCCAAAACGAAAGGCGCGACCACACCAATAATAGCTACCATAAACGCACGCCAACCAACTTGTTTCATCTTGTGAATATTAGACTCTAAACCTATTTGGAACAACAAAATTACCACACCTAATTCTGCTAAAAACGTGATAATTGAATCTGTTTTTATTGGCTCAAAAAAATGCCAACCCAACAAACCAAGATTCCCCATGATCACACCAATAACCAACTCACCTAACACCGATGGCTGACCGACTTTCTCCACCAAACTAGATATTTTAGCCATCAATAAAATAATACCTATCCATAAAAAAGAATAAGTAATGTCATGACCACCGCCACCAGACGCAAAACCAATAACCGGAAACAAAAGTAATAAAGAATAAAAAAAGATTTTACTAAATCTCATAAAATATATTAATTAATTAAAAATCACCGACGTTAATTCTAAATGTTAATTATCAAAAATCAAGTTAAAGCTTTGTGAATAAGTTAAATAAATTATTTGACCGTAAAATAGTTTAGGTATATACATAATAATAATCAACCACATCGAAAAGGAGCTATAACATGTATCTACTAACTTCTGCCCTTTTAATCTGCAAAAGATTGGGTGAGTATCTTGATTTTTCCGTCAGTTATCTAAATGACAGAAAAAATCAGGGCATAGACCTGATCACGCCAATTATCGAGAATGCTCGAGAAAAAACTCTAACTTTCCCGGGCATGATCTGTTTTGGAGGAATATGGACTTCCCCCAATAAAACAAACACCAATGAAGAGGAACTTGTTTTCCCTTCAATAATTTGAATAATTCTGTCCCGCAAATTTGTGGGACTTTTTTATTCTGCCAACCTCATATTAGGGTCAACAGACAAGTTGAAGCAAATTTTTTTATCAGCCAAACCTTTTGCAAACCAACCCGCCAAAGCAATCATAGCTGCGTTATCACCGGTATATTTTAGTTCAGGATAGTAAACCGGGATCGATAAATAATCAGTCGATAATTTTTGTCTTAAATATTTGTTAGCGCTAACACCACCGCCAACAAATAACATATCTGGTGCCAAATCTTGAGTGGCTTTTTTTACTTTTCTCGCAATCACCTCAACAGCCGTTTTTTGAAAGCTGGCGCAAATATCTTTTTTTGTCTGATCACTTAGTTGCTCAGCTTTCTTTAAATCATTAACTAAATATCGGATAGCTGTTTTTAAACCGGAATAACTCCAATCATAATCTCCGCTATTAATCATTGGCAAAGGCAATTCAAAACGATTTTCATCACCTTCTTCGGCGTAACGACTAACAATCGGACCACCTGGATAGCCCAAATCTAAAAGTTTTGCCACCTTATCGTAAGCCTCACCGATGGCATCGTCTCGGGTTGCACCAATTAATTTAAATTTTTGTAAATCTTCAGTCCATACCAACTCAGTATGACCACCGGAAACCACTAAACAAATAATTTTTTTGTCTTTCCATTCAATTTCATTTGACAACAACGGCGACAAACAATGAGCCACTAAATGATTAACACCAACTAACGGTAACTGCCAAGAAAAAGCAATTGTCCTTGCAGCTTGTACACCCGATTGCAAAGAAGTCATTAAACCTGGTCCTTTTGTAACCGCGATTAAATCGGGTTTAGTATTTTTAATCGCCTCATCAATTACCGTTGTTATCGCTTCAACATGAGCACGGGCGGCCACCTCCGGAACAACACCGCCATAAAGACGGTGGATATCTAATTGCGTTCTAACAACCGAACTTAAAACATTAAAATCGCCAGCTTCGTTAACCTCTAACAAAGCTGAGGCGGTTTCGTCGCACGATGATTCAATGCCCAATATTTTCATGGAACAATCTTACACTATTAATTCATTTTTTTACAAATTTATAACTGAATATCAATTATTCTTTAATGTGAATAAATATTCGATGCCAGGTATGACCTTTGATTAAATCACCGTTTTCATCCTGGTCCGTGTGATAAATATCGCATTTTTTATTATCCAAATCGACATCTTTTAAAACCAAATGATAACCAGATTCAGGGTGTGGTTGTCTTTTTTCGGTAATAATATCATTAAAATGAGATAATTGGTCAAAAAAACCCGCATTTTTTATTTGATCCAACCAAAAATCATAGCCCTTATATAAATCATTGTCGTTAAATATTTTTTCATTCATACATTTATAGTATAGCAATATTTATAAACAATAAAAACAGATTATATAAGTTGTTTATTGACGAAAAATAAAAAATACACTATATTATTCCTGCTTTTATGTAACCCTATTCTACTAAAAGCGGACTGATATCTAAGTTAACCCACCTGTAATAGACAAGGGGTCTAGATATTTTCACCAAAGTTTTTTAACTCCGGTAAACCTCCTTGGATACACATTAAAATATTATTGTTTATATTTTGGCCCTATCGTCTAACGGTTAGGACACCAGGTTTTCATCCTGGCAATCGGGGTTCGATTCCCCGTGGGGTCACCACCAAGTCAAACTTGGTTTATAAAGACGTACAACTATTGATACGTGTTTTTGTTATTGGGAATCGAACCGACAGTAGCGAGTAACGACCAGCGGGAGTTAAATGAGCGTCGACAAACATGCCGGTGGCATATTTGTCGCTGTCGTGGGCAAGTCCCGTAATCGGGACGCGACAAATTCCCTGCCTACCGGCAGGCAGGCCCGTGGGGTCACCACCAAGTCAAACTTGGTTTATAAAGACGTACAACTATTGATACGTGTTTTTGTTATTAGGAATTAAACAACTTTTCCAGTCAATAAAATGTAATTCTGAACAACTCTTTTTTATTTTACAGAATATTTGTATAATATAAGGGTTATATAACATACAAATATATGCTTAATATTTTTAAGAAAAAAAACAATCTTGCCGACGCCGACGCCGCTGATGATTTTTTTGATGAAGTTCCACAAGTTACAAAACAACAAACCAGCAATCAATCATGGCTTGAAGAAGATTACGAAGAAGGTCAATTATCGGTTGACGTCTATCAAACCGCCGATAAAATCGTTATCCAGTCAACAATCGCCGGCGTTAGACCGGAAGATATCGATATTACCGTTAATAACGATATGGTAACAATTCGTGGAAAACGTGAGATTGATAATACTATCAAAAATGAGGACTATTTTATCCAAGAATGCTATTGGGGTGGCTTTTCCAGATCAATAATACTACCAGCAGAAATCCAAAGCGATAAAATTGAAGCATCTCTTAAAAACGGAGTTTTAACCATTTCTCTACCGAAAGTTCCAAAAACTAAGCCAGTAATGATTAGAGTTAGAGATGAAGATTAATTAAACAAGGCCAATGAACCTATTAAAAAAACAAACTTCATTTTTACTAAATAATTTAAAGTGGTTGTCAGTCTTGGCAATCATTTTTGCCATTTTCCTAACACTTATTTTAGGAACTATTTTTGGCGTTATTGTAACTTATAAAGACCGTTTTTATCCTAACACTACAATTGGCAACATTAATGTAAGTAACAGAACAAGCCAACAAGCCGAAGAAGCTATAAAAAAATCAATTAGTATTATTTCAGACAATGGGATTGTTTTAACCTCGGCTGATAATCAAATAAATTACAAACTTACCCCATTCCAAACAGCCACCGATCCGGATTTAGCCAAAACAGTCTTTTTTATTGACGCCGACGCAACTATTAAAAAAGCGTGGAACGAACAACATCAACAAATTTCTTTAAAAAGATTATTACAATTAGTCTATAAAACAATAACTGGCTGGCATTTCACCAGCGAATCGACAGTTAATCAAGAAGAAGTAGTTAGTATACTTCAAACTGTTTTTTCTACTGCGGTTGCTAACAGTAAAGCCTCAACAATCAACTTTAATAATCAACAGTCACCACTTGTTATTGGTCGGGCCGGAACAGAAATTGATTACGAACTTTATGTTGCAAAAATTATTGAACAAATAAAAAACATCGACAACTCAACAATCATCATCAACACCAAACCTTCACCAGATCCAGTAACCAACGATGATTTGTCTGCTCAACTAATAAATAACATCAACTACCTCGCCAGCAACACTCCAAGTATTATTGTCACGAATAATGATAAGAAAATTCAGTTACCATTTATCGCCTATCGAAATTGGTTAACAGTAGTAAAAAACGATCAAGATGAAGCCGTAATAAAATTTGATAAAATTTTAGCAACACCTTTTTGGGAAAAATTAAAAGAACAAATCGATCAACCATTACAAAATGCCCGTTTTAGCATCGCTAATGGACGCGTAAA
>CAZAXS010000002.1:15557-23901 GCA_964489205.1 uncultured Gammaproteobacteria bacterium | reverse complement strand
CAATAAAAACAATCCCCGGAAGAAATTCAATCCGGGGTGACTAAAAAATAATTTAATATTAATTAGAGGTTTTCATCTCACCCAAGACAACCTTTAATTCCTGTTCTTGATCGTCTCTAAAAATTTTTAATTTTATTGTCTGACCAGGTTGATATTCGGCGATTACACTTGCTAATGACTTTTTATCATTTATTACTAAGTCATTAATACTAACAATTACATCTCCTTCTTTTAAGCCGGCTTTACTTGCAGGACTATTTGGTAAAATCGCTAACTGACTATTATCACCAACTATTAAAGCACCTTCGGTTATTTTCAAGTTATTGCTATTGGCAATTTCTTTGTTAAGCATAACATACCTAACACCTAAGTATGGACGAATAATTTTTCCATTTTTTATAACACTGTTTATTACCGGTTTAGCCATATTAATTGGGATAGAAAAACCAACCAACTGCCCTGAACGATTTACAGCTGTGTTAATGCCAATCACTTCGCCATAAAGATTTAACAAAGGCCCGCCGGAATTACCAGGATTAATAGCAGCGTCGGTTTGAATAACGCCTTGTAAAGATTCGCTAGAACCACTACCATCACCAGCGACAACATCTCGACCAAGTCCAGAAACAATCCCCTTGGTAACACTGTTGGAATACTCGCCCAACGCGTATCCAATCGCCACCACAGACTGACCGACTTTTATTTTACTTGAATCACCAAGTTTTACCGCTGGCAAATTATCCGCTTGAATTTTTAACACCGCTAAGTCATTTAAAGGATCGCGATCGATAACCGTCGCTTCATAGGACTTACCGTTGTTCATAACGATCGAATAAGAAGCATTTTCATCGGTAACAACATGTTTATTGGTTAAAATTAAACCATCGCTAGAAATAATGAAACCAGTCCCTCCACCAACTTGTTGCTTACCACCACCAGAAGGACCACTTGGCTGTTGTTCGATATTAAAAGGCAACCCAAAAGGAAATAGTTCATACAAAAAATCATTTCTTCTAGCAACAACTTCCTTACTAACAATAACACTCACAACTGATGGTGAGACTTTTTCAACTACCTCGGTTATTGATAATTCAGCGGGAAAATTATTTTGACTGTCCGCGCTTAAACCATCTCGATTATTTAAATTTAGTTTGTCGTTTTTTTCAATTGTATCATCAGAAATCTTTTGCTCAACCTTTGACACAAATACATATTTATCTATCAAATTGTCAACCTTAGGTAAAGCATAGTAACCAATTAAACCGCCGCATAACCCGGCAAAAAAAGGTACGATTAAACTAGCAAAAAAAGTTTTATTAAAAATAAAATTAATCTTATCCATAAAAAAATAGTTAGACTAGTAATTACTCAAATAGCAAACTAGCTTAGTATTGTTTTTGCATTTGTTGGTATTGTTCAATCAAACTATTTAAGTCATAGTTGGTTGGCAAGACCTCTTCACCACCGCCTTGTTGCATTATTTGCATCGGCAGAGAACCCGTTAGATTGCTAACGCTTTTCATTAACTGAGGTAAAAATAGGGCTCCTAAAACAAACGGCGCAACAATTAATAGTAACTGTATAAAAGCAGTTATTTTTGCAAATCGCATGTAACTATGTATTTGACGAACTAAAACTAATAACTCTCTCGTCATTTCAATATTTTCTTCAACAGACACAGTTAGACGCTGTTTAAATGAACTATCGTCTATTTGTTCCATACGCTTTAAAATAATTATTTATTTCTTTTTAGAATTTTTGCTTTTTGGAGTAATTAATAAGTCCTGTAACTCACTATAAAAAGTCTCAACATCTTCAAAAGACCGGTAAACAGAGGCAAATCTTATATAAGCAACTTTATCGAATTTTCTTAAATTTCTCATCACAATTTCACCTAGCTCACGACTAGTGATTTCATCTTTTTTTCGCTTTTGAATATCTCGCTCAATGGTATTTACTAAACGTTGAAAAGCGTCGTCAGTGTACGCTCTTTTTTGCAACGATTGTTTAAGACCGCTAACGACTTTGTCTCTTTGGTACAATTCTTTACGACCATCACGTTTAATAACCATGATGTTTAATATTTCTAATTGTTCATGAGTGGAAAATCTAAAACCACACTTTAAACATTCGCGTCGGCGTTTAACAACATAACCGTCATCAATAATTCGTGAGTCATTAACTTTTGTATCTTTGGTTAAACAAACCGGGCAACGCATATTATTATCTCCCCATCTTTTTACGAATAAAGGTTGGTACTTCTAAATCAGCGCTGTCATCAACTATGGTTGGCACGTCAGGTGTAGTAGGAACTTTCACTGGCGCTACTGATGACTTCTTAGTAAACACACCCTTGGAAAATGGTTGTAGACTTTCATTTCTAGCTGGCATTATCGGTGGTATAACTGGTTTAACAATTGGTGGCGTTGGTAAAGGTTTAACGTCTGGAATAATTGTTTTGTTTGCCACCTTAAAGTCTGTAACTTCTGGTTCAACTCTTCTTGGGGCATCAGAAAAACCGGTAGCAATCACAGTTATCTTTACATCATCACCTAATGACTCATCAATAGCTGCACCGAAAATAATTTTAGCGTTATTATCAACGCTGGCAGTAATTAACTCGGCGGCTGCATTAACTTCAAACATAGTTAAACTCGAACCACCAGCAATAGTGAACAAAACACCACGAGCACCTTTAATTGATAGTTCTAATAAAGGACTATCGATAGCCGAACGAGCAGCATCAATTGCTCGGTCCTCACCACTAGCACGACCAATACCCATTAAAGCCGAGCCAGCGTCTTTCATTATTGCCTTAACATCGGCAAAATCAACATTAATTAGAGCAGGTAAAGTAATGATATCGGCTACACCTTGAACACCTTGCTTTAAAACTTCATCAACAATAGCAAAAGCATCGAGTAATGATGTTTTTTTATCAATTACTTGAAGCAACTTATCATTTGGAATACTAATAATGGTATCAACTTTCTCTCTTAATTTTTCATAAGCCCTTTCCGCTATTGTTCGTCGTTGAACACCTTCAAACGAAAACGGTTTAGTAACAACAGCTATGGTAAGTATGCCCATACTTTTTGCCACATCTGCTATAACCCAGGAAGCGCCACTACCCGTACCACCACCAAGACCACAAGTTATAAAAACCATATCGGCCCCATCTAAAACACCGCGGATTTGTTCTTCACTTTCTTCGGCGGCAGTTGTACCAATGTCTGGATCCATACCAGCGCCTAAACCTCTGGTTGTTTGCAAACCTATTTGAATCTTCTGCTCGGCTAAATTTGTATTTAGAGCTTGAGCGTCTGTATTAACAGCAATAAAATCAACACCACGAATTTGTGACTTTACCATCCTGTTAACTGCGGAACCTCCGGAACCACCAACACCAATGACCTTAATTTTAGCAAAAGCCTCAAAATCCGGCTTAAACTCAACTGACTTTAATTTGGGCATAATAAACTTATTTTGATAATTGCTAGCAAGTTAGCGCTGGACGTCCGCCGTGAAATAACAACCGTTACAGCGAGCGACCAACGTTAACCAACTAACCATTAGGAATTAATGAACCAAAAAAACCTTTTATTTTATCAACTGTTTTTCCAATTTGACCACCTTCACTCCAATTTCTCTTAACGGAAACACCAGCGTCTTTGGACCATAAAGCCAAACCAACGGCAGTTGTAAAAATCGGATCAATAACTTTATCTATTGGCGCTTGATCAATTTGTTTTGGCAAGCCAATAAAGACTGGTAATTTAAATGTTTTTTTTGCTAGCTCAATAATTCCCTGTAACTTCGCACCTCCGCCTGTCAAAACAATTCCCGATGGCAACAAGCCGGCGCGATTAATTTTTTTTAATTCTTTATTAACTAAATCAAATAACTCTTCCTGACGAGCAGAAGCGATTTCAGAAGCCTCAAATAATGACATATATTTACGCTCGTCGCTATTGCCAACGTATTTAGACAAATCAAATTCGTCACGCTTAGAAATTTTTTCTAAATCAACATTAACAACATCGGTCTTAATTAACTCAGCTGCATCGATATCAATCAATAATCCAGTCGCTAAATCATTAGTTACATGTTGAGAGCCAACTGGTAAGACTGCTGCATGCAAAACATCACCTTCTTCATAAACAACCATACTGGTGGTACTCGAACCAATATTTATCAAAGCCACGCCTAAATCTTTTTGTCTTTTATCTAAAATACTTTCGGAACAAGCAAGAATACTAAAAGCAGCGTCTGCTATGTCAACACCCGTTCGATAAACACATTTGGTTATATTATTAATTTCACTTGATAGACCGAGAACAATCTGTGTTTTAACTTCCAAACGAACACCAGTCATACCAATTGGATCTTTCACCAGTGTTTGATTATCAATAATAAATTCACGTGGAATAACATGTAGAACGGTGTAGTTAGTATAGTTGGCTGGCAATGCAACCATTTCAGCCGCATCAATTGCTCGCTTCACATCGTCGGCAGAAATTTCTCTATTTGCTTTTGAAACGGCCACTACTCCACTTGATTCCATTATTTTTATGTGTGTACCACAAACACCAACGGTCGCGCTAGTAACTGCTGTACCAATCATTCTTTCAACTTGTTCTAACACGTTCGACAAAGAAGAAACAGCGTCTTCGATATTAACAATGCTATTTCTTTTTACCCCCTGACTCAAACCATCGGCCGCGCCAATAACCTGAATTCCATTTTCAGTTTGTTCTAAAACAGCAACTTTAATGCTGTGCGAACCTATGTCTAAGCCTGTATGAATAGTTGATGAAGGCATGGGAAATATTTACCGCTTAATTATAAAACTTTTAACGTCGAATGACAATCTTTTCTAAAAAACAAGTGAATACTTTTTTTATTCAACTTATAATGAATGAATTATTTTGTTTTAGTTATACTCTAAAGTACGACTCTTTAATTTACCTAATATTTTTGTTTGCAAATCGCTCATTTCTTTGGCTTTTTTTTGATTATTATGATCATATCCGGCCACATGTAAACAACCATGAACAAATAACAAAGAAATTTCATCTATAAATTTGTGTTTATATTCTTTGGCTTGTTTTTTAGCCACTGGCAAACAAATAATAATCTCCTGACAACCCTCAAAAGAAAGAACGTCTGTTGGCTTGTTAAGACCAAAAAACCTTTTATTTAGTTTTGTCATTTCAATCTCATCTATTAATGACAAAAACATTTTTTCCGGCTTTATTTTTAATAACTTAGTATATTTTAAATACAATTTTTCTAATTGAGTAATGACGGTTAACGGCAATTTACCTTCTATTTCTAACCATTTCATAACTTTATTCAACTGCTGGTGTCGACGAGCCAACTTGTTCAGTTGGTTTTGCAATCACCTCGCCCGCCGACTCATCAATCATAAAGCTCTTTAAGAAAAGTCGGTAGGTTGTTACGTAATTAGCTTCATTAATAGTACCTAGATTGTAACTAATGACAAATACTTTACTACCAACAGCTACATAAGTAATTAAACCATCTGGCGTTTGTAAAGCTGGGAAATTATCAACCAAAAACGAACGGAAATTAGTAGTTGAAATAGTTGGATTTTTTACCTGATACCAAGCATAAGTGCTCAAGCTAGCCGGATTTTCTTCAACAGCTACGGTAAAAAAGGCACCATTTGGATCACTAAATATAATTTGTTGGTTATCTGGTGGTAAAGCTCTAACGGTAAATACTGACGGATAGATAACCGAATAAAAATAGGTTGGGTTTTTGTACACCGAAGCCGTCTTTCCTTCGAGTAATCGTTTTTTTGGTTGCGACGGATCGTAAAAAGACATTAACTCTTCTCTATCTTTATGAGTATCACTATCAGAATCAACTGAACTTGAATTTGTTGCCCAAATGTTCTCTTCGATATCGGTTAAGCCATCACCATCGGAATCAAGACCTTGAGCCGGAGGATTCATGGAAAAAGGTAATTGATTTGTTCCACCTTGATTACCAGATCCATTATTATTGCCATTACCAGAACCCTCTTGATAAGGCATAATCGCTTGACGTGATGCATAATATTTCCCCGGCGTTAATCTAACACTGAAAAAAGTTGGATTAGACTCAATTAAAAATACTATCTTAAAATCTAACCGATCAGAGTCAACAATATAGCTATACGACTGAATTTTTCCTTCAGCCATTGGTTCTTTTGGTAAACTAGTTAAATAACCGTCTAACAACGCGCCCATTTCATAAGGAAATTGACTTTGATTTTTGTAATATTGCTCTAATGCCAATCTCAAAGTAACAACATCATCTAATCTTTGTTGGTCTCTACCTTCTGGTGTTAACAGATCATAAGTTGAAGTTGCAACCGGAGGCGTTGAAGTTGGCGTTGAAGTTGCAACCGGAGGCGTTGAAGTTGGTTGTTCACCAACTGGAGGTTGATTGATAACCGGTTGCTCAATAACTGGTGTATTTTTATTAGAAAAAAATAAGAAATAGACGCCTAAACCAATGCCTACAGCTAACAAAACGGCCACTAAAATACCAACGATTAAAAAACCGTTTTTCTTTTTTGGTGGTGCACTAACCATCTGATCATCAGTTTCAGACAACGATGGCATAACATGAACATCTTGTTCACTAATAATCTCTTCTTGATTATTGTATTCTTGTTCAGACATGTTTATTTTTATTTATTGTTGGATGTTAAATTCAAACAACTTACCATCACCATTAGGATTGTATCCGCCTTTTACTTCTTGACCATCGGTGAAACCATCGCCGTCGGTATCTGGATTTAAAGGATTGGTTTTGTACACCCTCACCTCTTCACGATCAAATAATCCATCGCCATCGGTGTCTGGCTCGTTAATATTAGTTCCGAGCGCGCCCTCTTCTTCGTCAGTTAAGCCATCGCCATCGGTGTCAGTAATAACTTGTTTGTTTACAATTGGTTCCGGATTGATATCCATATCAATTGTAGAGGTTGGAGTAATCGTTGCCAGGTTGTTACCGTCATCAATATTAATAGTATCGTCTAGTTTTATATCATTAGCTTGCGTTTCCACGTTTGGCGGTGAAACAACTTCTGGTTTGAGGAAAATTTTACCGTAAGCATAATAACCCACTCCGGATAATAATAAAACCACCAAAATTAAACCTAGCCAGATCATTCTCTTGTGCATTGGATGTTGGTCCATAATTACCGGATTAGTAACTTTTTCTGAATTACCAGACATAACTGTCATGGTAACAGAGTCGTCAACATCAGCAAACATATCTTCCGGCTCGTTAATCAATTTTTGTTCTTCGGACATATAATATTTTAACAATAATAATTATAGCACAAAAAAATACTATAACTTAATCCAACACATGCGAGAACCCCACAACCTTCCACCTTGCTTCCAACTGCAAACATTCGAATTGACAGTTGTTTTTTTACCACCACCGTAACTACTACTGGAACAATAAAAAGTCGCATCAGAACCGTTAGATTCTTTTTTTATCACCCCCTGGTACCAACTAGTTTTATTATCGGCTGGTAAAGTAAATACACTAGCAAAATAACCAGGCTTTAGTAGACCGGTTCGCCAAGTATCACTATCTGGATTACTAGCAAAAGAATTAGCTGCTCTAAAATAACAGTTCTTACCGACTAAATTATCAATCGTTGTGTTGTTAGCAAAATTCCAAATATCATCAGATTTAATCATTCGATAATTATCCCCTCCTGACCTTGGTGGACCATAGGAACAGTCAGACCCTAAAAGCTGGTTTTGATCGATAACATAACTATGTTGCGACTGACCATAGTTAAAAGTGTAATTCGGGTTATTATTACTTTTTGTTAAACCTGAAAAATCAAATTCTTGACAGCTAGCATTACAGACCAACAAACCATCCCAATTACGATTAGCAATGCTTGAAAAAACCGGCGTCATTATATCGCTACAAGTATAAGCAGAACTAGAACCGTCACAAATTTCATTAGTCGCTGAAACAACGCCGTCGCCACACTTATTCATTACAATATTTTGACTGGTTAATGATGACGCTAAGACGCCAATCATTGTTTCGTTTTTATAGTAATTTCCGTTTGCCTGTACCACGGTTTTAAAAACTCCTCCTCGTTCTAAATTAGAGAAACTGTAACTTCCATCGCCAGCCGAGGTTGCTGTGCCATATAATTCATAATCCTGATCTGCGTCTGGCTGATACCATAATTGAACCGCCTGTGAACTGTAGGCGGTTAAAGATCCGTTTTCATATTTTTGTACTTTTCCTTCGATTTTTTGATCTCCCGGTGAAAGGGAAAAGTTTTTTGTTA
>CAZAXS010000002.1:11123-15457 GCA_964489205.1 uncultured Gammaproteobacteria bacterium | reverse complement strand
CCCTGATTACACATTGGTGCACTATTTGGCACCCAAGCACAAATAACACCACCTTTACCAACACAACCACCACAACTAATAAGTTCTTTTGTTTGAATATCATTTGTAGTTGGTGCATTTATATTTGGTGCTGGTACTAAATTAAAAGTACCTTTGCTCACCCAAGCACCATTAAGCCCATTTGTTTCACAACCATTATTATTATTGGCATCACAATCGTAAAAATTATCTTTACATTGATATTCTTTACAACTATTTACACACGCAACTGTATTGTTTGCGGTTGGGACGGTTGAAATTGTCTGACCAGTTTTTGTCCAATCACAATATTCCATTGTCTGACCATTAACTACATTTATTTGACCGTCGCCACAGTAACCGCCTGTCCACTTACATTGACCAAGGCCAGCTGGCTTACAAAAATATTGAGCATTGACCGAGCTACCAGAACACTCGCCTTGACCTGGAGTTGATTGTAAGCCGTTGCCACAATAATCACACTGCTCATCGTTTTCGATAACATTATTACCGCAAAGTCCACGATATGGCGTAGCTGAACCGTTACATTTTACCTTACAACCATTACAACTTGGCGTTGAACCATCAGAACAAGACCATTCTGACAAACCAACACTTCCGTCGCATTGTTCGCCATATTGAGGTTGTAAAACACCATCACCACAATAGCCACCGACATCGCGACAAGACTGACTACAAGCGTATTGATTAGAAGAGCTACTACCAGCGCCATATCCTTTATCACCATTAACCACACTAGCGTCACATTGCTCATTAATGTCAATTCGATAGTTTGGTTTTTTATTCAAAACACCATCACCACAGTAACCACCGCAACATCTGGCCGCTGTTGAAAAGCCACTACACATAGAAGTTGACATTGGCGACTGCCAACCATTACAAGCATTAGCACCACTACTTTCGCATAAATTTGTAGCAGGGTTGTACCAATTTTTTCCAGCATCACAAAATGGTGTACTATCTCCAATTTCACAAATTTCCGGTGAATAAACCACTCCGTCACCACAAGAAACACCAACGCTATTATTAGTACAAACCGGCAAATTTCCGTTTGGCGCAATCAATGATATTTTACTATCCAAGTTCGTATTAACTCCACCATTATCACTTACCCAATTATGAACTAATTCTGTTAGAGTGTATAATTTACCTCTTAAACGTGGAATTGGTTCAGATTTATTATACTTATATAGATAATTATAACTGTTTTGACTACAAGAAAATTCACCGGCGCCATTATTAGCTTTCGGATTCCAACAGGTTGCTAATTCAAAATCAGCACACTTTCCTGAAACAGCAGTCAACTTAATATCATCAACATAAAAAGTATTTTTTGCTGAGTTACTGATAAAACTTAATGTATATGCTTCAGCTGTATTAGTGGTTAATTCAAAATTTACATCTTTCCATTCGTCAGCAACTGAACGACTAACGGTATAATCTTTAACAAGAGTATTGTTAGAGTTTTTCAAACTAACAACAACATCGGGTGTAGACGATGACATGAAAATTTTAGCCGTTACACGGTAAGTTGTCTTGTCACTTAAATCAACCGTTCTTGTAATACCAACATTATTAAGATTTCCGAAACCGCTTACACGCACCAAACAGTTTCCATCTGGAGCTTGCAAGTTACTTTTACACTCTCTGGTAAAATATGCATTAGTACTTTGATACGGATTAATATCAATCGGATCTTCAAACGATGTATTATATTTTGTCGGATTAATACAATTACCACAGGAGCCAAATTCATTAACTGGATCGACTGGTAAATTAGTTTTTAGCAAACTAGCTAATGTTTTTTGCCACGACGGCCAACTACTCAACGTTGTCGCCGGCACAAATGTTCCTCCTGGCAACGATGGCATAGATCCGGTGGACAAGAAATGGCTATAAAGCTGTCTAGCTATCGACTGTAAATCGCCCACTCTCTGAAAATCTCTAACTAATTTCTGTCTTTGATTTTCATTATTAATATTAGTATTAAATTTTATACTTTTTAGGATTTGATCGGAAATTGATAGTGTATTTTTATCAGCATCTTGATTATAAGACAAAACCATTGTAAAAGACTTAGCCACATTTGGCGATGACAACGGAGCGTCTTGATTAGCAAAAGACATGTAAGCACTTCTATTTTCCTGTATAACTGGGTAATTATTTTCTGCTACAGGTAGCTGACTTGGATTACCCGGATTGGAAACGTTGAACTTATACCAATCATTAACATTGTTTTGATAATTGTTACCATAAATTCTTAAAGCAATAGCATCGCCACCGGTATTAGGCACCTCTAATAAATATTGTCTCAACAGATTATTCTTTCCGTTATTTTGAACTGGGTAATCACTATAAATATTACTTGAAAGACAATTTAATGAAGAAGCTATTTTACCCGTATTATTGTATTGCCAAACACTTTGATTGCCAGTAAAAACCGCACAAGCTCCATTATTTGGCGCAGTAACTACATTATTAACACCAACGTAACCCAAACCTTTACAGTAATCTAACGCTGACATACTACAAATAGGTAAGACTGCGTTGTTATTATTAGTCACTTTTGTTGGATCGGCTATCGGGTTGTCTTGACCTGGAAATTTAATCTCAGGCAAGTCGTCTTGGAAACCAACAGAGCCATTATCACGACAATAAAAGAAACTAAAATTATATTTACTGTCGTTGATTGGTTGCCATTGACCAGTTACCGTTGGCCATGGATTATTACACATAAAGACCGTTGCCTTGGCCGAGCCAGAAATTGGCGCTTGATTAACGTATGGAGCAAAAATTGTCGTTGCCGTAATATCCGTATCTCCGTTTTTATTTTCTGCCACCACCAATTGTTTGTTAGTCAACACATTGCCAGAGGGCTTTTCAATCGGCATAACACCAGCAACAGAACTATCCATGGAACGCCAGCTCCACAACCAAGAATAAACTCCTTCTATTGGAATAACTTTCTTACCATCAACAGTTTTAGCGATTGCAGAAAAAACCTTATCACCATCAGAAACAGTATCACAAATACCAGTAGCACAGACCGGGTAATCATCACTACTATCATTATCACTTCTATTAAAAATCCAATCTTTACGACTATCCTTTTCTTCACCATAAACATCAACATAAGCAACCTGACAAACACTTCCACCAGTAGTAAATTCCCAACCAAATTTATCAGCTGAAAAACTCTTAATAATATTTGAACCGGCTATTGGCTTAACTGGTAGATCATTAATTCCTTTAACTCCGCTCTCACCGCCATTAAACACAACTCTAACCTTAGCGTTAGCTGGCAGTGCTTTTGACTGAGTAAAAACAAATTCTTCAGTGTTTTCAAAACCAGATACAGACCAACTTCCTTCAACTGAACACCAAGGATCGTCCGCTAAAACTTTTTGTGCAAGTAAACTGGTAAGACCGTCGAGAATTTTACCTCCTAAATAATGAGATGAAAAAGAAAGTAATTTATAAAATATATTGTTAACTTCATTTTTCGGCATTAAAAATGAAGTTGATTGCTGACCAAACAAATTAATCTGATTAATTGAACCAACGGTACAACCAGTACCTTGATAAACAACACTTGCGTTATCATTTAGAGTGAGTGGATTTACCGAATTATCAAATTTAGCTCTTATTAAAACATTAAGACAAGCGTTTGGTGGCGAAACTGGTTCAACCTCAGACAATATCGGACCAACATCTTTATCTCTAACCTCAACACCTGCTAATTGCTCAATTGAGCCGATATTGGCTTTAATTTTTGTTGTTCCAGCTAGCAAAGCAGTTGAAGTTACTCCATATGTTGGTAATGACTGAGGATTTACTATAGCCAAAACAGACGAGTCCAAAACTTCCCAGTTGGACTTGTTATTCAACAAAACACCCTGTGATGAATAAGCGCTAGCTTGCCAATATTGAAGATCGTCAACCACTAACAAAGCATTTTTTGGAGAAATTTCTATTGAACTAACTTGGCAAATTTCGTCGGACGTAGAGTACGACCAATCACAACTACTACTTGCTTCATTCCAAGACGAATTCGTATCAATACAACCTGATTTTAATAACTTTTTACCATCAAAAGAAGTTAAACCTAAGTCTAATCCTTTAACAAAGGCAACATACTTTTGTTTAGAATCAAAATTTTGTTCTGTTTCAAAAATTATCGATTTCTTATCAGGACTTAAACTATAATTTATATTAACTGGCTGTAAAACATTATTAACCATTTTACCAAGACCAATGTTGTCGTTTTTTCCAGTTACTCTAATTGAATCAGGATT
>CAZAXS010000002.1:0-11023 GCA_964489205.1 uncultured Gammaproteobacteria bacterium | reverse complement strand
GTACTATCAACTGAACGCCACTGCCAAGACTGATTATTGGTTGAAATTAATTGACATCTCTGACCAAAGGCAACGGCCGAGTATTTTTCGGTATCACCCACGACCAATGATCTTTGGCTAGGATTTACAAATATATTTTTTATTTTACAACTATCATTAGTTCCAGTATTAAACGACCAAGAAGATATACTACTATCATCTAAATATTGTCCTGATTTACTTTGCAATAAAGCGATATTTAAAGTAGCGGAATATTTTTTATTTTCCGTCAAAGTCTGTTTTGGTTTATAAATAGCACCAAGTTCATGGCCTTGTTCATCTTTAATAAAATCATGAAACTCTAGATCAATATTTTTACCATCGCTTTTAATACTAATTGCTTCAGTGGTTAGCGTCTCCGGCTTCATTGCTACATTGAAACGTATGGCGATCATGGCGTTTGGACAAATTTCTGCACTATCAACAAAAGGAGATGGTGACTGAATTTCGTTTTCACAACTTTCTTTAACTACCAATTTTGGCGCCGAAGAAACAACTTTTATTTTACATATTCCTGGTGCAATATTGCTATAAAAACTGTTGGAGGCTTGGACACCAGTATCATCACTCTGCTCAACCGCTAAAACCGATGCCTGATTATTATTAGTTGATTGAATAGCAACTTTATCATTTAAAGCTGACCAATTCCAACCACCAACTGTTGGACAAATATTACAAGTAAACTGATTATAAGCTTGCGCGCTAACAGTTGCTGAACTTGAATAAGGTAGAGTAAAGTTTCGCGGTGTACAGCTAAGAGTATCAACACTACAAATTCCATTTTCTGCTCGTGTTTTAAAAGTCCAACTAAAAGGCGCCTCCATAGAAACACCGTCCACACTTTTAGCCGTTTTAGCTATTGTCACCTTGTACCAGGTGTTGCCGTTGAAATTTTTTGATTTATTTATAAGAACATCGGAGTTGTTATTAGTCAAACTACCATTAACAACTGCGCTTAAAACAATCTGATTATCCGTTTCACAACTGTTATTTGGTCTGATGCCGTTGCCACACTTTTCGATTTTTAGAACATTATCACCGTTTAAACTATCTTGACTCATTAATCGATCAAAGGTAACCGACAAAACAGAATCAACAAAGTTTTGTTCTGAATTATCAATTGGCGAAGGTGAAGCAATCTGACCAGCAAGACATTGCTTATTCACAATTACCTTTGGACGATAACAATCGGAACAGGTTTTAAACTGCCACTGATAATATGTTGTATCGCCCGTACTTTGACCTTGACTCTTTTTTACTTCAAAGCTCAAAGGATTGCTAATTAGTGATGGATCATCGACTTTAACAGCAATCACATCCCCCGTCTGAGCTCCTTCGGGCACGTAATACTTTCCTCCGTTATTACCATTAACCGATACAGCTTGTGACGCTGACTTAAACTTTAATACAGTACTTTGTAAATTATCGCCAGCAATTTCAAATTCACTTCCCACTGTTCCCATTTTTGGATTAATACTACACAAACCCGGAGTAACTTTTAGACTTTTATCATAGGTAAATTTTTCTGAAGATTGCGCGACTTTGTTACCAATTTTAATTTTAATAACCTGACTAAGTTCGGTTTCTTTAGATATGTTTGGCACCTTAACCACAATTCTATTGTTTGACCAAAAATCCGTACCACACTGTGCTGGAAAATCAAACTCACCTTGAAAATCATCTGAGAATAAAATCTGTCCATCGCCTTTTACAGCTCCAAATCCCTCACCGATAATTGTTACATATTGTCCAGCCGATCCTTTTAGAGGTGAAAAACTAATAATTTTTAATTTTTCTTCGGTTTGTTGCTTGACGTTAATCGGTAAAGTATTACTAAATTCATTATTTACTTTGACACTTATTCCCATTTTACCCGGTTGAACATTTGGCACCTTAGCCGACACAAGACTCGCTTGATACGTCTGTTCTTCAGCTGAAATTCCATCGTCAATTTTTCCTAACAAAACATCACGCTCGTCACCTACCGATCCAAATTGTTGACCCACAACGTTAAATTGTTGACCCACCTCATACTGTTCCTTATCTAAAGAACAAATACCTGGTCGCTTAATTTGATTAACATTAAAATCAACAGCATTAGAAACTAAACCTTTTTTTGTTTTTAAAGAAACCGATTTAATCCCCTGACTAATTTCTGGTACAACCACGATGACATAGTTATTATTCCAATTTTTTTCTTGAGAACAGTTTTCCTGATTAAGCACCGGCATTACTTTTTCATTAATCATAACTGTACCAACCTCTTCACCAAAGTTATTACCAATAATTGTCACCCAGTTACCACTAGCACCATTATCCAATGAGATATTATTAATAACTGGAGTTGAGTTACACAAACAAGTTTCTGGGTCACAGGCAAGTGAGGAGCAAGCATTATTATTTACTACACATTGATTACTACCAGTTGTTCGACAACTTTCACCAGCACAGGCACCACAAATTCCACCACAATCAATATTTGTTTCTGGTTCGTCAGGCTCTGGCCCGATATCAGGGTCATTAGCACCATCTAGTTCTGAGTTGAAACAATGTCTAGGTTTAATTGTTATTAGAGCTTCCGACGAAGTAGCGACATTACCAGCGTTGTCAGACGCAACCGCCACTAAGGAATATTGATTATTTATTTGATAGTCCGTTGTCTGCCATAAACCAGGAGGGCCACTTTTAGCCAAATAATAATTAACTAACTCGGAGGGACTGTCCTGACCAATTAATGAATAACTATTTTCATTTTTTTCGTAAAAATAAACATCAGCAATGCCACTAGCGTCCTTTGTAATAGCCTCAACAACAAAAGCTCCACCGTAACTAACATTAGCGTTAGGATTTGTGGTTTTAATTTCAAACGGTTCTAAAGTGTTTCTCAGTTGGTTAATATTTGCCTTTGGACCTTCCGTATCAATTTCAGAACCAACAATAAACTCTGATTGACACTTTCCTTCCGGCGAACAATTAACTGGTTTACCATTTATATCAACAACCGCATCGGCCGAATTATACGTTAAATTAACTAAATACTTATTATTTTCATTATTGTTCTCATCATAATCAAAACAATAAACATTTTCACTCCCCGGACACAGCGTTGTTGATTTTACAGCTAAACGATTATTATCAACTCGTGTTACTGTAACAGGAACTTCTTGGTAGTTATTATCACCAATATATTTTTTTACGGTCACTGCCTTATTTGTAACACTCTCAGCTTTTACCTCTTTATTAAAACGAATACTAATAGTGACATTTCTAATAGCTAATTGACCGGAAGGATAAATTTTATTTGGTTGAAAAACATAAAGCGCTGTTGGTGATATACCGCCACCGCCATTTCCACCATTACCAGAACCGCCACCGGTCGCATCCATAATTCGTCCAACCACAAAAGTAGTAATAGCGTATGCAGAAAAAACTATAATCAAACCAACGATTGATGAAGTTAAAATTTGTTTTCCTTTTTTAATTCTTGTCTCATCACCAAACGACCTAATCATTAAATAACCAGCGTATATAATTAGAACAACCATTATCAAACCAATTAATCCCAAAACTATTTGGATACCCGAAACAACAATATCTCGTAAATCCCTGGAAGCCAAACCAGTTGAACCGGCATATTCCAACCCTAAAGACAGTTCTTGAGCTTTTAAATAATAAGGTATAACGAAACCAGTTAATCCACTTAAAAAGATTGAAAGTTTTTTAAAAAATTTATTTGGTGTTTGCATAAAATTAACTGTTTATTTTTGGTCGTCAACTTTTTTTAACATCTCTTCCTCGACTTCTTTAACTGTTTTTAAATTACCATCTTTGTTGTTATTAAGTTTATTTTCTTCATCCATTTCAACTGGTTGACCGTCAAACCCACAGAACGGGTTTACAGTTCCGTAACCCTCGCAAGGACCAACACTTGGATTATAACAATTCTGATACAAATCTTCGATCTTGTTTGTTAGTCTAGAATTGTAAACAGTTAAACCGTCCATACCGAAACCATGAACATTAATAACAGCCCTATTTCCATTTTCAAGATGAACACCAAAACCATTCATAGGGAAACAACTTGGGTCGGTTGGAATTTCATTAGCTAACGCCGGATCAGGTAACAAACAATCGTACTTAAATAAAGAAATATTATCACTATTAATAGTTGAGGAACGAAGATTTTCTGAAAAATCAACTTTGATACTTTCATTTCTTGGCACACCTTTATCGCCAGGAAGCGGTGCCAAACCCTCTCTATCAATTGTTGGTGGTGTTAAATCTATTTCAGCACCAGTATTAACTTTCCAAAAGAAATTATCATTAGCATCCACATCAACAAACTGATCTTGATCGTCAGCTGGACGTCCATTAGCCTCACCATTTTTTCTCAAACCATTGTTTGCACCACCATCTAATGAATTACCCGCAGCATCATTAACACCAGACAAAATATCTGTTGTTGCGCCACCGGAATCAATTAACGATGCTTTAACCAAGACACTTAACTCGGAAAGAGTTGGTAAACAATAAGGCACTAAACCGCAAGAATTTACCGTCTGACCAGCTGGCATAACGCAGGGTGTATCTGGAATAAATTCTATTGTTTTAAATTCATTACTAATTTCCCATCTTCCGCTAATAACTTTATTGTCCTCATTTTTTCTTATATAAGCATTCTTCCAACTTCCCTGATTAATAACACCATTGGTAACAGAAACAACCCCGGCGGCGGCAACGGCGTTTACTGCTTCGTTAAAATTAACCTGAATTATATTATTAGCATAAACAGCGGATGAATTTATCTTTGGCTGAACATTAACAATAAACGGTGGCTGACTATCTACCACTGTTGAAGTGGTAAAAGACCAACTATATCCACCGGTATAAAAAACCGCTTTTCCTCCAACTTTTTTTATTGCTTCAGATAATTGAACTTTATATAAAACATTTTTTTCTGGGGAGCCTAATAAAGGCATAGGATCAACAACAAATTGTTTTTTGTCAGCCGAAACCATAACTAAAACGTCATCACTAACAAGAGTATTATTATCTTCGTTAGTAATTTTAATAACCGGTGAATTATTTACTTCTTTAACATGACCACAAATAGTTTCTGGAGGAAGATTTGCCGGACAACCATTTGTATTGTTATCAATAACTGTTTCATGATCAATTTCTTGTTTAAAAGAAATCATAATCATCGTATTTCGTGCCACATCAACCGCACCGGGTGCCGGATATACCATTTGTAACACGCCACCACCTAACGCACCGCCACTATAATTAATCTGCCTCGTGTTAGTCCCTCCCCCGGAACCATTAATCGCACCAACTAATCGACTAATAACGAATTCGGTAATAGCGTAAGCCGACAAAATAATTGCTAAACCAATGGCGGCATTTTTTAAAATTGATTTGGCAGTTTTTATTTTAGCCTCATCACCTTTTGAGGTCTGCCACAAAAAACCAGCGTAAGCCACCAACAAAAAAGCAATCAAACCAAGTAATCCAAAAATAATTCTTATAATTGATACAACGATTGCGCGTAAATCTCGACTAACCAGACCACTTGAACCGGGGTACTCAAGACCAAGTGATAAATCCTGAGCTACAACAATTGAAGGTAGATTAACTAAGATCGACACACAAAAAAACAACACCGAATTTTTAATAAAGTCCTTTGTTATTTTTTTGTTATTTGATTTTTGACGACGAGCTAGAGTAAACATGTTTATGTAGTTAATATTTGTTTTACCATGGCGCTAACTTTATTACCGTCGGCTTTACCCGCAAGTTTAGTCATCGCCATCTTCATAACACTTCCAAAATTTGCCGATTGTCCCAATTCTTCAATACAAGCTTTTATCACCATTTCGATTTCAGCATCATCGGCCTGAGCCGGAAGATATGTTTTTATTATTTCCAGCTGACCCTTTTCTTTTTCAGCTAAATCACCCCGATTACCTTTTTCAAAAACATCGATTGATTCGATTCTTCTTTTGGCTTCACGTGATAATACTGCAATTTCATCTGCCTCAGTTAATAAATGATTAGGTGCGTCAATTGCCATGTTTTTTAAGGCAGCTAAAAGCATGCGAATTGTCTCAACCCGCACGCTTTCGCCGGCTTTCATGGCGGCCATCAATTCAGTTTGAAGCCTTTCCATTAATGCCATATAGTAAAATAAAAATTATTTCTTTAATAATGTTTTAGGATTAAAGCGTTCACGCTCATCCAACTTACCTGTCTTGATCAAGTAATCACGTTGTTCTTTAATATTCTCACGACGCAACGCTTTACTTTTTCTAGCCCTTTTATTCAAAGGTTTGGTAACGTATTGTATCTTTTTAGCTTGAATTACTCGTCCACTCATGACAGTTTTTTTAGAAAAACGTCTCATCATGGATTCGAAACTCTCACCATCTTTTCTTTTTACTTCCAACACAGTTTATTCAACCCCCTTTCTTTAATAAATTATAACAAAAATTTTGCCTTTTGGGCAGTATATTTTTAACACACTTTATGTGTATAAGTCAATGGTGCACCAGTCGCCTGCACAGCAGCTCCGGTGCACCATTGACCCGAACTCGAACGAACGGAGTGAGTGAGTAGTTTGTGTCTATTTTTTTATTAACGCATTCCTCCAGGGTTGTCCTAATTTTTGTTTACAAAAAGAACCAATTATTTATTGGTTCTTTTTATTTAAACTTTTTAGGCTAAACCTCTTTATTCTCAATTTCTTTAAGCTTCTCTAATCTTTTAACAATTTCATCAACCGCTTTATTAGCGTCAACAATTTCTTGAATTCCTCCTTCCATATCACGAATCATCACCGTCCCGTCCACCATTTCTTTTTGACCAATAATTAAACAATATCGAACGCCCAACTTATTAGCCATTTCCAACTGTGGCTTTAAACCACTTTTAGCCATATTTTCGGCCACCGGCACACCCTTAGCATATAACTGTTCAAACAGTTTTAATGCTTTTTTACGCGCTTCAACCCCTAACTGAGCAACAAAAACTATTGGTTTTGGATAGTCAACAACCTTTGTGTCCGTATCTTTTAATAGATTAACGAATCTTTCTACGCCTCCGGCAAAACCAACGGCAGGCGTTGGTAAACCGCCCATTTGTTCAACTAAACCGTCATAGCGACCACCACCACACAAAGCTGTTTGTCGACCATCTTCAGCGCCTTCAGCAAAAACTTCAAAAGTTGTGCGCGAATAATAATCTAAACCACGAACAATTGTGTGATTCAAATTGTAAGGCACCTCTAATTCATCTAAATATTCTAAAACTGAAATAAAATGCTTTTTACAATCATCACATAAATAATCAACTTGTTGTGGCGCTTCTTTAATAATTTCCTGATCTTCACTTTCTTTAGAGTCAAGTATTCTTAAAGGATTTTTTAATAATCTTTTTTTAGAAATTTCACTTAAATTATTGCGATGTTTTCTTAAATATTCTTTAAATGCTTTTAGATAATCAGGACGACATTCGGTACAGCCAATACAGTTAATATGAACACCTATTTTAACGTTAAGTTTTAAAAATAAACGGTATGCCAAGTGAATTAACTGAGCGTCAACCACCGGATCTTCTTCGCCAATAACTTCAAAGCCATATTGGAAAAACTGTCGATAGCGACCGGCTTGTGGTTTTTCTCGTCTAAAACATTGACCAAAATAATAAAGTTTGACTGGTTGAGGCAAATTAACCATTCCATGTTCAATATAAGAACGAATAATTGGCGCTGTCATTTCAGGACGCAATGTTAAATTGTCTTCGCTTTTATCTTTAAACGAATACATTTCTTTTTCAACAATATCGGTTGTAGTACCAATTGATCTAACAAATAAATCAGTTTCTTCAACAATAGGTGTATCAATACGTTTAAAACCATATTGAATTGCTAATTTTTCTACATTGTCATTTACAAAACGCCAATATCTTTGCTCGTCTGGCAAAATGTCTCGCATTCCTTTTACCGCTTGAATTGGTCTCTTTTTACCGGCCATAAAATTGATATTAATTATTAGTTGTATTACTTAAAAGCCCGTACTCAGGTCTTTGAGCTAATGAAAGTTTATTGAAAGGAAAAACTCTTAACATTACTTTTCCTTTTATAAAATCAATATTAATTGGACCAAGTACACGCGAATCACGACTATTACCACGATTATCGCCCAAAACAAAATACTCATTATCTTTTAAAGTAATTTTCGAAAACTCTGACTCCGAAGCGCTTGAACCATCAATATAAGAATCTTCGCTTAACAACAATCCTTCAGGATTTTCTGAATTAATGATGGAGATTTTTTGATCTTTAATCATTATCGTCTCTCCTGGTAAAGCAATTACTCTTTTTATATAAAAAATACTCTGATTATCTGGCGGTCTAAAAACAACTACATCACCGCGTTCAGGTTTTTGAAATCGATAACTAATTTCATCAACTAGTAAATACTCAGCATTATGATAATTAGGTTCCATTGAGGCACCCTCAACAATAAAAGGAGCAACGATAAAAATTCTTATTGGCAAAACTATTGCCAAAGCAATAATCATTAAACGAATTGTTTCTACAAACAAATTTGGACCGGTTTGCAAATGTTCAAACTCTGATTCTGGTAATTCATTTTTTGCGGGCAAAACATCGTCTTTTTTGACGTCATCCATCATATTTAATATATAAAAAAAATAAAGATTATGCGTATTTTAGCACTTTTTTAGTAAAAAATCAAGGTCTTTACAGCCTGTTATCTTTTCTCTCTAATATAAAAATTTAGCTTTTAGTTTGTTTAACCAAACGCGCTAAGCGCAATTCATCGTAAGAAAATTGCCCATTAAAGTAATTGTAAATCGGAGACAACGACTCAGTTTCTAAATCATTAAAAGCAGTAATAATTTTAGGCAATGACCTAACTAGCTCAGTTGGTACCATTTTCATAACTTCTGCCTCAGAAATTTTCTCTTTAATGTACAACTCCTCAACGTGACCAAAGATAGTACCCAAAGTAACGTTTCTTAATTCTGCTACTTTGGCAACGGAGAAATTATTTTCTTTTAATAAAGTCAGGGTGGTTTCGAAAGTTGATGTCTTAACTGCTTTATCTTTTTTAACCTTTGCTTTTCCATTTACATTACAATCGCTAACAAACTTCTTCTCTAATAATTCTAAATTGGCCTTAGTTGTTGACTCCAAATTAGCCTCAGCATTTAAAGACGCTTGTTTAAATAACTGATCTTGAAACTTAACATTAGGATCAACTTCTAAAGCTCGTTTGTTTAAGCCAATTATTTTTAGACCAGCAAACGACTTAACTCTAGACAAAGCCACATATCCCTGACCATATGCAAAGGCATTGGTTAAATCGACAATAGCTGAGTCCAAAGTCATGCCCTGGCTCTTATGAACAGTCATCGCCCATGCCAAGCGCAACGGCACTTGACTGACACGAGCAATCGTGTGACTGCCGTCACTTACCAACCACTCATCTGGATAGGCCACCAACTCTTCATCATCAATCAAACGAATAACTGGCCAACCATCTTCCTCATGCCAAGCCACCACCTCACCTAACATACCGTTAATATAACCACGCTCATAATTATTCTTGGTAAACATAACACGGGCCCCGATTTTTAATCTTAACTCTTCTGGCGACAAACAACTTCGTTTTAAATTGGCCAAGGCATTTGCCGCGCCCCTACCAGTCATCGTAAACACCTGCTCTTCATCTTCAATCTGATGTAATAAATCAGAATTTAGTCGATCAACATCAATATTATGAGAAAATAATCTAGAAGTTAACTGATCAAATTCGGTTTGTGACTGATCGTCCAACAAGCACTCGCTTAGCTTTTTGTATATTTCTTCTAGTGATTTATCAGCCTGTCGAATATCGGTTAAAACTTTAGACAAACTTTCATCTTCGTGTCTAAACTGCTGACTCAAATAACAAACGGTTAAACCCGCCTCTTGCCAAGCGTCACTTTGGTAAGCAAAATTTATTAAATCATTACCATTATTAACCGGTGGCAACTGAAAAAAGTCACCCACCAATACTAGTTGTAATCCACCAAAAGGTCTCTGATCATCTCGGAGTGTTTTACAAATTATATTTACATTATCCAAAGTTCTAGCTTCAAGCATCGAAACTTCGTCAATAATTAAAATATTTGTTTTACACAAACGTCGACGAACGCTAGACGATTCTTTCAACTGCTCAAGATCACGCTCAATTAGCATTTTTTTTATTCCTAACCCTGACCACGAATGAATGGTCATGCCACCAATATGGGTTGCAGCTATTCCAGTTGAGGCAGTAATTGCTGGTTCAATCCCCTGGGAACGCAACCATAAAACATATTCATTAATAGTATGGGTTTTACCGGAACCAGGTTGACCTGTTAAAAATATATTTTTTCCAGTTTTTAGTAAAGTTAGCGCTGTTTCTTGTTTCATAATTATCCACTTATTATATCCATTATTTTTTGCCAGTATACTTTATGTTTCAAGAGTGAGCAATTAAACCAATAAAAATAACTTGCATTTAAAGATATTTTTGCTAACATTGCCACAATACGTTCTTTAAACAAAAAGGTAAGACAATGAATACAGACCAATACACCTGCATAACAGAAGAAGGCAAAAAAAATTATGCTGAAAACGAAATTAATTTGATAAAAGAAAGATTAAACTTTTTCTTTGAAGCGTTATTGGAAAAAAAATTGTCTGACGACTACTTGTTGGTTGTTGGCCATCCAAATTCAGAGGAGGTTAAGAATATATTAAATAATTTTAGAAACAAAATCATCATCGTAATCGCTGATGAACAGAAATCAATAAAATATTTGGCCAATAAAAATTTAAATACCCTCTTCTTTTATAGGCCAATAAACAGCTCAAACAATAACACCGATCATATTAAGAGTGAAATAAGAAAAATAAAAAAAATTGTATAAAAAT
>CAZAXS010000001.1:0-31123 GCA_964489205.1 uncultured Gammaproteobacteria bacterium | reverse complement strand
TAAGAATAAAGGTTTTAACAGTCAGACACCAAAGTACGAAATTATTAAAACTTCAACTTTGGAAAAGTATTTTAAAGAGGGTGAGATTGTTAACATTCGTGCTTTGAAAAAGTTAGGTTTAATTAATGGTAATGGTCGTGGTGTTAAACTTTTAGCTGATTCCAAGATTACGAAGAAATTAACTGTAAAACTTGATTCATACACTTTAGCTGCTCGCAGTGCTATTGTTTCTGCTGGTGGTAGTATTGAACAGGGTTCAGTTAAAAAAGTAAAAGAAGTTATTAAAAAATAATTATATGTGGCAAAAACTTGTCCAAATGTGGCATTCTAAAGATTTACGCAATAGCATTTTGTTTGTATTGGCAATGCTAGTAATTTTTAGAATAGTAGCTCACATTCCTATTCCTGGGGTTGATGTGGAGGGTTTGCGCCAATTGTTTGCACGAAACCAAGTTTTAGGTTTGTTGAACTTATTTTCTGGTGGTGGTTTAGAAAACTTTTCAATTGTGATGCTTGGTGTTGGTCCTTACATTACTGCTTCAATTATTTTGCAGTTATTAACCATGATCGTGCCTTCAATGGAGCAACTTTCTAAAGAACCAGATGGTCAAAAGAAAATAAATCAATGGACTAGGTATCTAACCGTTCCTTTTGCTGCGATGCAAGGTTATGCATTTATTGTTTTGTTGCAACGACAAACAGGCTTAATCGGTGATTTAAGTTTGATAACTTGGTTAACTACAATTTTGACAATTGTAGCTGGAAGTATCTTCTTAATTTGGTTAGGCGAGTTAATCACCGAGAAAAATGTTGGTAACGGTATTTCGTTGTTGATATTTGCCGGCATCGTCGCTTCTCTTCCAGAAACCGTGCAACAAATGGCTTTAACTTTTGATACTAGTCAGATACTACAAATATTAGTTTATGTTGTGTTAGGTTTAGTTACTATTTTAGGGGTAGTAGTAATGACTGAAGGACAGCGCTTAATTCCAGTTCAATACGCACGTCAAATGCGTGGCGGAAGAATGTACGGCGGTGTTAATAGTCATTTACCATTAAAAGTTAATATGGCCGGAATGATCCCTATCATTTTTGCCATTTCTTTGATAATTTTTCCACAAACAATTGCTCAGTTTTTTGTCGGAGCACAGTCTCCAGCTCTAGTTAGCGCCGCAAAATTTGTTATTCAAGCTTTTCAAGATCAGGCAATTTACGGAACTATATATTTTATCCTAGTAGTGGCTTTTACATATTTTTATACCTACATCGTTTTTCATCCAGAACAAATTGCTGAAAATTTGCAAAAGCAAGGTGGTTTTATCCCAGGTATTCGACCGGGTAGTCACACCACTGAATATTTGCAAGTTATAGTTAACCGAATTTTGTTAGCTGGCGCGCTTTTCTTAGGTTTAATCGCAATTCTACCGCTTGTGGTGCAATATTTCACCGGTAGTGCAAATATGGTTGTTGGTGGCTCTAGTTTGTTGATCGTTGTTTCTGTTGTTATTGAAACTATGAGAAAGATAGACTCCCAATTAACGATGCGTGATTACGATAAGTTGTAAATCTAGGTTTTTATTAAATAAGAGGGTGTTGCTTTATTAGGGCGACCCTCTTATTTTTTTGCTTGCGATTAGCTTTAAAAAACGTTATTATTCGTTGGTGATATCTAATTATTAATCATATATAAACATGTTAAGAATCGTTTTATTTGGGCCTCAGGGATCTGGTAAGGGCACGCAAGGACAACTAATTAAGGAACGTTTTGGTATCCCACATTTATCTATGGGAGAGCTATTACGCAAGGAAGTTAATTCGGGTAGTAATTTAGGCCAAGAAATCGGTTCGATTTTAAAAAGTGGGCAACTTATTAATGATGATATTACTAATGAATTAATTAAGTCACATATATACGGCGAAACACCATTACAAGGTTTTATTTTGGATGGCTATCCACGACGTTTGTATCAGGCTCAGTTTCTTGATTCAATAGTAAATATTGATGTAGCTTTGGAGCTATCAATTAATGACGAAACAGCCGTTAAACGTTTAAGTGCTAGGTGGAGTTGTGGTAAGTGTGGTTGGGTTTATAATGCTGAGTCAAATCCACCTAAAAATAACGGTCAGTGTGATCATTGTGAGGGATTGTTATTTCAACGTGACGATGACAAACCAGAAGCCATAAAACAACGCTTATCTTTGTACCACGAGCTTTCTAAAGATCTTAGAAAGTTTTACCAAGATAAAGATGTTCATCGGGTAGTTGATACGTCCGGACCAATTGAAGAGGCGTTTGAAAAAGTAGTAACAACTTTAGCTTTAAGATAGTTTATTGCAAAATTTATGAATCAAAAAGTGGATATTAAAACAGAACAAGAAATTGAATTTTTACGACAAGGCGGGAAAATTTTAGCTTTGATTATTGACGAATTGGCTAAAGCGGTTAAACCAGGTATTAGTACTTTAAGTTTAGAGAATTTAGCCAAAAAATTAATGGACGAACACAAGGTAAAACCTTCGTTTTTGGGTTACGGAAAACCCCCTTATCCGGCTGCTACCTGTATTAGTGTAAACGATGGCATTGTTCATGGTATTCCAAATAAAAATATTTTAAAAACTGGTGATATTGTTGGTATAGATGTTGGTGTTTGGCACAAGGGCTTGTGTACAGACATGGCAGTTACCATTCCAGTTGGTAACATTAATGAAGATGTTAAAAGATTGTTACGGGGGACGCGTGAAGCTTTAAATGAGGGCTTAGCTAAATTAATGGCTGGTGTTAGAACGGGTGATATTGGTAATGCAATAGAAGTGACAGCAACAAAATATGATTTATCGGTCGTTGATGGATTAACTGGTCATGGTGTGGGACGTGGTGTTCACGAATTTCCGCCTATAACAAATTATGGACGAAAAAATACCGGTGTTGTTTTGCCCGAAGGGACTGTAATAGCAATCGAACCAATGTTTAGTTTAGGTGCGCCTGATATAAAAATCGCCAGCAACAACTGGGATATATTAACTGTCGATGGTAGTTGGTCAGCTCACTATGAACAAACCGCGGTTATAACAAAAACCGGTTACGAAATTTTAACTCCATATGTCAGTGAACAATATTGGCAATAAATTTATTATCGGGATTGATTTAGGAGATGCTAAAAATGGGCTAGCATTAGGTCATTTAGCGACCAAAACAGCGGTTGGTTTAAAAACAGTAGCAACCGAATTATTAAAACAAGAGTTGACTAGGTTAATTGCTGAGTATGACGTTGAATGTTTGGTTGTTGGTATGCCGTATAATCTAGCTGGCAATAAAACTATTCGAACGCAAAAAACAATCGAGTTAGTTGAGGAGTTAAAAAAATGGTTTAATATAAAAATAGTAACCGTTGATGAGCGTTGGACTACAAAACAGGCCAAAAGAAGCTCCACTAGTGATAATGACGATCGAGGAGCGGCTATTTTAATTGCACAAACATATCTAGATGGACTAAACTAAAGCTATGACAATGTTTCTACCAACTTTTATTATTAGCATTGTTTTGGCGGTTATGATTAGCCCGTTTGTTATAAGACTGGCCAAACGTTTTAATATTGTTGATCAGCCAGACGCAAAACGTAAGTTACACAAACAACCAATTCCATTAATGGGCGGGTTGGTTTTGTTTTTAAGTTTAAGTATAAGTTTTTTTATTAATCGTTACGTTTTTGATTGGACGTTATCGGCTACCGAAGGCAGACTACTGAGTGCGTTATTTTTTGCAAGCCTGGTTTTATTATTCGGTGGAATTATTGACGATAAGCTTAGTTTAAAGCCGTGGCAACAAATATCGGTTAGTTTTTTGGCAGTTATTATTATGATTTTTTCTGGATTAAGAATAGAGTACGTTACCAATCCTTTGGGTGGAATTTTTTATTTACCAGCAACTTGGTTATCGGTTAGTTTGGTATTTGTTTGGTTATTAGGCATGACCTATACCACAAAGTTGCTCGACGGAATTGATGGATTAGCAACCGGTATTACGGTTATCGGCGCGGTTTATTTATTTTTTGTTAGTTTAGTTTGGGACAGACCACAATCAATTACACCGGAATTAATATTAATTTTTGTTGGCGCTTGCTTAGGTTTTCTATTATGGAATTTTTCGCCAGCAAAAATTTTTTTAGGAGAGAGCGGTTCAACTATTTTAGGTTTTTGGTTAGGAGTCTTATCAATTATTTCTGGTGCGAAAATTGCAACCGCATTAGTAGTAATGGCGGTGCCTATAGTTGATGTTATTTTGGTTATTATCCAAAGAATGATAAAAAAGCAGTCACCATTTTCTCACGCCGATCGTAAACATTTACATTTTCGTTTAGTTGACGCTGGTTTTTCTACAAAAAAAGTTGCAGTAACTTTATATTTAATTGCCATTATTGCTGGTTCATTGGCTTTAATATTGGGAACGGTAGGTAAAATGTTACTATTTATAACTCTATCGCTAGTAACCATTATCATGGTTGTTTATTTAATAAAAAAGTATGAAAAAGCTACATAAAGTATTTATTATTATCATCACTTTAAGCGCGGTGGCTATTTTGTTTTTCTCATTGGAATTATTGAAGTTTTTTTCACCAACCAACGATAATTATTTATATATTAGAAATGAAAAAATTCAGGTTGAACTAGCAACAACACCGCCGCAGTGGCAAGCGGGATTATCTGGACGCAAAGCTTTGTGTCAAAACTGCGGTATGTTATTTATATTTCCAGAAAGTGGAGTCAAAGAGTTTTGGATGAAAGGCATGTTGATACCGTTAGACATTATTTGGATTGACGATAATAAGATTATTGGAATTGAAAAAGTCGTACCCGCTCCCGAAGTGGGTCAATTGCCGGCTATTGTTCGTTCGCCAGCAGGTGTTAATATGGTTTTGGAAGTTAATGCTTATCAAGCTAATAATTTTAAAATTGGTGATCGGGTTTTTTTGGCTAAGTAAGCATTTATGAATAATATAAGTGAAGATAATTTTCCAGTTATAAAAAAAATTATAAAAAGTGAATCAATGGCCAAACACACAAGCATGTTTGTTGGTGGTCCGTCTGAATATTATGTTGAAACTACTTCGGTTGAAGAGTTAAAACAAATTCTAAAATACGCTTTAAAACAAAAACTTGAAATAAAAGTAATAGGCGAAGGGTGTAATATCTTATTTTCCGATAAAGGTTTTTCTGGTTTAGTAATAAAAAACAATATTAAAGGTTATAAAAAGATTGTTGAAACTGATGATTATGTTGATTATAAAATTGGTGCCGGTGAAAATTGGGACGCTTTTGTTAGTTTTGCGATTGATAATAATTTATACGGAATTGAAAATATGTCGCGAGTGCCTGGTTCAGTTGGGGCGTCGGTGGTACAAAACATTGGTTGCTACGGACAAGAGGTTTCAGAAACGGTTGTGGCGGTAGCGGTGGTTGAAATAAATTCACAAATAGAGAAAGAATTTTTGTCAAAAGATTTAAATTTTGGTTACAGACAAAGTCGTTTCAACATCCCGGAGCTTGATAAAGATAAATATATAATAACTGATGTTAGTTTTCGTTTAAAAAAATCCGCTTCAGTTAATTCGAATTACGGTGATGTTCAAAAATATTTTGCCGATCATGGCATAATAAAGCCCGATTTAAAAACTATTCGTCAGGCATTAATTGAAATTAGAGATAAAAAGTTTCCTTTTCCTGATGTTCCAGAGCGTGGAAGTTGTGGTAGTTTTTTTAACGCTGAAGTTGTTGAGGAAAATGCTTATAATCAAATAGTAGAAAAATTAAAAAATAGAGGACTAGCAGACAAAGCTGATTATTTGTTAAAAATGAAAGCCAGTTTTTGTGTGGCTCAGGGATATAAAATACCATATGGCTTGTTAATTGAATCTTTGGGCTATAAGGGTAAAATTAATGGTGGGGCGAAAATATTAGAAACTCATGCTGGTGTTATTAGTAATTTTACAGGCAGGGCGACAGCCAAGGATGTATATGAATTGGCCTGCGCAGTTATTAATGATGTAAATCGAGAATTTGGGGTAAAATTGAGGGTTGAGCCAGAAGTGGTTGGTGATTTTAACTATTAATCGTCTTGTTTTGGACTTGACAAATATCGTTAATTTGTTAGAATCTTTCCAGTGTAAATCTATATTTTTTAAGTAAATTCTATGAAATTGGCAATAATTCGCACCGGTGGCAAGCAATATTTGGTGCATGAAGGAATGAGTTTGAAGGTTGAGCGCTTGTCAGCTGAGCCACAACAAGAGGTTGAAATGGAAACTTTGTTAGTCGCTGACGGTGACAAGGTGGAAATTGGTAAACCAGTTTTAGAAGTAAAAGCTAAGGCCGAAATTGTTAAACAAGGTAAGGCTAAAAAAATAAGGGTTCAGAAATATAAACCAAAGGTTCGTTACGACAAGGTTTATGGTCATAGACAACCTTTCACCGAGGTAAAAATAAAATCATTATAAGAATTTCCCCCAAAAAAATGGGGGATTTTTTGACGTAAAAAGTCAATGATATTTGACAGTTACTTATTGACAAATAGATTAATAAATGTAATAAATCATAATTAATGTACATTTAAATAATAAAGTTGGAGAAAAAATGGATATAAAAGTTATAACTGACGGAGGTGATCAGTTGGTACAATCGATATCACGATTTATTAAATATGTATTACCTGATTTTCTGGCCCAAGTTGGTCCGGACCTGGTCTTGTTAGACAAAGGCTTGGTCGAAAATAGCATAGAAAAAATCGGAAAGTTAATTTCCGATGATAAGGTTGTCGTTGTTTTTTCTGACCCAGGACCGCTAAAAAAAGAATCTGAAATATACTCTTGGCTTGTAAAACAGTCAAGAGTTGGTCAGATAAAAATTTTAGAATTAAAGTCTTTACCGTCTGTATATGAAGGACTAAAAAGTCAATCCAAAGGCAGTGAAATTTCTTTTCGCTATACTAAGATTCTTGATAGAGAGAGAAAAATAAGAAGTTTGCTTCACGGCATGGACCATAAATTAAGCAACCCTATGTTTAAACAGGACTGGTTTATTGAGGCGAATAATTTGGGATTTTTTGGCGATGATGACCAGATTATTAATTTGGTGAAATCTTGGAAGCCTGAAACGACCGGCGAATTCCAAGGTGTTTATTTGGAGGGAGTCTATGTTGATGCTTATCAGACTCTCTTTAATAACGACTGGATTTTAGTAAGAGAAACGGTCGAAAGAGTTATTGAATTGGCAAATAACAGGCCAATTTATGTAATCAGCGATAGTGATCAACGTGAGTTGAGAGAATTGCTGGACAAGAACAATATTAATTGGCTTTTAATTTCTAAATTTGTTCTTAGAGGGGCGATTTTAGAAACAGTGGTTGATAATTTACCGGCCGAAGATTTTTTAAAAGTTTATTCCATTAACTATAAAAACTATATCAATGTTAAAGATTTGATATAAATGTTAAGACCGTCTCATATTGGGTGACGGTCTTTTTTATGTGTTAGTTCTATTTTTTAGGGCGCTAGAAAGAGTAGTGCTGTCCGTATATTCGATGTCAGCGCCAACAGGAATGCCACGAGCTAGTTTTGTTACCGTTATACCGAATTGTTTCAAGTTATTTGATAAATAAAAATTAGTAGTTTCACCCTCAATGGTTGCATTTAGAGCTAAGATGACTTCGGTTGGTTGGTCGGTTTTTACTCTTTCAAATAGTTGTTTAATTCTTAATTGCTCTGGACCTATATTTTCTAAATGATCAATTAAACCATCAAGAATGTGGTAGACTCCATTATATTCTTCAGTTTTTTCCATAGCGGTAACATCGGCGCTGTCGGCTACCACACATATTATTTTTTGATCACGTTGAGAGTTGGAACAAATTCTGCAAGGACTTTTTTCAGAAACTAGACCGCAAATTTGACAGGTGGTGACGCTGTTTTTTAAATTTATGATCGCAGTGCCAAAATTTTGTAATTGAGCATTGGGAATTTTTAACAAAGAAAAAGCATAGCGTTCAGCAGTTTTTGGTCCGACGCCGGGAAGTAATTTAAAATACTCAATTAGTGATCGAATGCCTTGTGGCAACATATTTATTCCATGCCCGGAAGTTTAATACCGCTGGCTTGCATTTTTGTAACTAAAACTTTTCTAATTTTTTTCAAAGCGTCTTCGTAAGCGTCTTTGATGGCACTTTCTAGTTTATTTTTTTTATCAGGCGTTAACAAACTCTCATCAATGTTAATAGAAAGAATATCCTGGTTACCATCCATGGTTATAGTAACACCGTTGGCAGAGGTAGTTACTTGTTCTTCTTTTAATTGATTTTGCAATGTTTTTGCTTGATTTCTTAGATCTTTGATTTGATTTAATTTGCTTAAAATTGACATAAAAAGAGAATAATATATTTAAGTTTAAGATTTATAGTATAGACATTATAAGTGGTTTTGAAAAGTCTGGTTATTCACCAAAATAGGCTGGCTCATCAATATTTTTTTCTAGGTTTTGATATGATGCTCGTTGTTCATTAAAGAATAGTCTTACCACACCGGTTGGTCCGTTACGATGTTTGGCAACGTGAATTTCCCCAATATATCTTTGTTCCGGAGGAATTTCTTCGGGTTGATAATTTCTATCGGCTGATTTTCTATAGATAAACAAAACTACGTCGGCGTCCTGCTCAATAGAACCGGATTCACGCAAATGGGCTAATTTTGGAATAGCTGGTTTACTAAGTTCAACGGCACGAGACAACTGTGACAGTGCAACCACTGGGACATCTAGCTCACGAGCCAAGGCCTTTAAAGAACGAGTAATTTCTGCAACTTCCAAAACACGATTTTCACCTTTTGATTTGCCGTCCATTAATTGTAGGTAATCAATAACTATTAAACCTAAGCCGTGTTCCATTTTTAATCGACGTGCTTTAGTGCGAATTTCAACAATATTGGCGCCAGCGGTGTCGTCAATAAAAATTGGCGCTTCAGAAAGTACGCCCATGGCATGACCAATTTTAGGGAAGTCATCATCGCTTTCGCTTTGTGATAAATTACCAGTTCTTAACTTCCATAAATCAACACCCGCTTCAGCGCAAAGCATACGATCAACTAGCTGTTCTTTACTCATTTCCAAGCTAAAAATACCAACTGGTTGTTTGGTTTTGATGGCGCAGTTTCTGGCAATATCAAGGGCGAGCGAGGTTTTACCAACAGATGGACGGGCGGCTAGAATTATTAAATCGGATCTTTGTAGGCCGGCGAGTAAGTTGTCTAAATCGTGAAAACCAGTTGGAAGGCCACGTAACTTTCCTCGTTCTTTATGTAATTCGTCGATACGGTCAAAAGCCTCACCAAGAATATCTTTTAAAGGAGTAAAGTTTCTAACAAAGACATTTTGAGAAATAGAAAAAAGTTTTTGTTCGGCTTCATCAACTAGATCTTCCGCATCCTTTTCTTCCTGAAAGCTTAATTCGGCAATCGTTGAGGAAGCTTCAAGTAGGCGACGAAGAATAGATTTTTTCTTTATAATATCGGCGTAACTCAAAATATGGCTAGCGGTTGGCGTGGCAGTTGTTAAGCTGGCTATGTAACTTTGTCCACCAATCATTTCTAGTTGTTTTTTTTCTGTTAAACGATTACTTAGGGATAAACCATCAATTGGTTGGCGATTTTCATATAACTCCAACATGGCCTCAAAAATTTTTGCATGCGCATCTTTGTAGAAATCGTTGGGCCTTATTTTATCGGCAATTTTAATGATCGCGTCTTTATCAATCATAATTCCGCCTAAAACCGACATTTCGGCCTCAATGTTCTGTGGTGGTAGACGAAATTGATTATTATTTTTAGTAGTCATAATTATGGCTATTCTACCAATTTAAACGATATTTAAAAAGGCTAAACAGTGATTTTTTATTAACCTTTATTGCACACTTTATTACACAGTTTTTTCACCTTGACTTGTTTGCTATTATCTTGTATATTTTTATCCGTTGTTTCTATTTACGCGGTTCCATAGCTTTAACTAGAAGTTGACACGCCTCTGGCGGACAGTTGGTTATCATTAGTCATTCAAACATTTACAATAATTTAATCTATTCGCGTCCATAGCTCAGTCGGTAGAGCAGTTGCCTTTTAAGCAAATGGTCGTAGGTTCGATTCCTACTGGACGCACCACTTTAAAGTTTTTAAGTAAATGGTCATTCAATGGTGTGGGACTGGACGTGCAACATGTTAGATGATCCAGAGCGCTTGACTAGAATTTATAAATTACAGATTAATTAAACACAGAGCATAGATAACTATGTTTTTTTTGTTTATCTATAAATAATCTTAGAACTTAATAAGTATAAAGTTTGGGCAAGTTTAATAATAAAGTAAAGGCATATTAGTTGACTTAAGGCAATTATTATGTTAATTAGAGTTTAATATTGTTCATCAAAAAGGAGTCATAAATGACAGGTCTAGTGGTCTTTTCGTTCGGCAGTCCAAATTGGCTGAACTCCAATTTGAGATTAGCCGAATCCGCACTTGAATTAAGTGCTACTCATAACATAGAGCACATAATTTGTCAGCGTTGGATTAAGTTTAACTTCTCGTCACCGAGAGTGTTGGTGTGTGAGGAAGAAAGGGACTCATCTGATTCAACTCTCAATTTTTCCTACCAAGTTGTGAGATGGTGCCGGGAAAAAAACATAAACAAGCTTTATGTTATTGCCGCTCCGCCACATCGTAAGCGGTGTGTTCGCGATTTAAGTAATCTTTTTTATGAGGCTAACATTAAAGTTAACCTTGAAGAGTACAGAGGAGATGATTCTTTGGTAGGGGAGATTTGGTTCAATAGTGAATCAACAAAATCTTCTACCAAAAACTTCTATTTTTGGTGGGGTAGAGAAATATTTATCAGGGCGCTGCCTTGGAAAATTTATAAACAAAGTCGGTTGTTTTAAAATTCCCGTATTCACCTTGGTTGTCAAAAACAGCCAAGGTTTTTATTTTTTGGTGTATAATATACTTATGTTAAAAAAGTTATTAATTATTGTTGCTTTGATATCGTTGTGTTTGTTGCCTTGGTTGGTTAAAGCAAACGAGCCAATTCAAATAACCATGGTTAAGGTCGCGATCCGTAACGATTATTTTGTTGTATATTGGAAGACTAATGTTGAGTCGGTTGGTACCATAAAATATGGTATTAGTAAAAGTTTTGAATCGTCGATTACTGACAAAACTCTAACTAAGGTTCATGAGACAACTATAGCTGGTGTGATTCCAAAGAAAAAATATTACTTTCAGTTAGAAGTTTTTGATGTTAACGGTGTTAGCGCTAAATCGAGTATATATCAAATTGAAACAGCTGATGAGAATGATGCTGATCCGCCAACAATAACTAACGTTAGTTCCGGTTATGTTACTGGTAATCATGCGCAAATAGTTTGGCAAACAAACGAAGAGGCGAGTGGCTGTATTGCTATTGGTTTGTCTTATGATAATTTAAAAAGAAAAGTTTGTGATAGTGGTAATAAAAAAATATTTGATGTTTTTATCGACAAGCTAACGTCCGGAACAGAATATATTTTTCAAATAATTGCCAAAGATAAAAAAGGCAATGAACAATATTCAACTTATTATCGTTTTTCTACTATCAGTCAAAATGATGGTAAGATATCAGATTTAGAGGTGATCGAGATGACGCCCGAAATTGGTTTAGATGATAAAAATCAAACTAAAGTAAATTTGAGAATTTTGGCAAAAAGGCCGGTTCAAGGAAAAGTGGTTGTTGGTGAACAAACGGGAAAGTATAAATGGACCTATAATTTGCCATCACCAAGAAGCGCGAGCGTAGTTGTTGGTTTGAGTAACCTAGAGGCGGATAAAGATTATTTTTATAAGGTTGAATTGACGGATGTCTTTAAGAAAAAAATCACAACGCCTGAGTTTAGGTTTAGAACTCTTCCGAGTCATAATTTAATAGTGGTCGAGGATGAAACTAAGTTTGTAGTTGATAGAGATGGTGATGGTTTAAGTGATGATGATGAAAAAAAATATGGAACTAATCCAAATTTACCCGATACTGATGGTGATGGGTATATTGATGGCGTTGAAGTTAGAAATGGTTTTAATCCGCTTGGCTCGGGTAGACTAAATGTGAGCCTTGCTTCCAATCAAAATACTGCTCCAGCAACAGCTAATACAATATTTGCTTATGGCCAACCTAGAAAAGACTCAAAAATTGAAGCCACTAAAGCTAAAGAGTTAAAAACAAAATTAACTGTTAAATTTGGCGGGGCCATTCCAGTTTCTGCTAAAAATTGGCCGACTTTGGTAAATTCCTATGTTTATGGTGGTTATCCGGTGGAAGCGATTTATAAAAGTATAATTTTTAGTGGAAAAACCGTCCACCCAACGATTATTTGGGAGAAATGGCGTCAAACCGACGAGTACAAGGCTTATATAAATAAAGAAAGAGTGATAACCAATAATAAATTAAAATATAAATAAATGTATTTTATAAGGATTGTTATAATAGATTGTTTTAACAATATTTTGATATAATTTAGATGATGTTACTATTCTTTAGTTTTTTCGTATAGTTAATTAACGACTTTAATAAGTCAACTTTAATTAATAATTAATATAAAAATTATGGATCAAATTCAAGTTAAGTATCCGCTGGGCAAGATCTTGTCTTTTGTGCTAGCGTGTGGGTTAATCGCTGTTAGTGTTGTCGCGGTAGTCAATGCAAATAGAATGACCTATAACCCAGAGGCGTCTTTTATGGGCACGGGTAAAATTAAAGCTAAGCCTGATATCGCTTTAATATCTTTGGCGGTTAAAACACCAAAGGAGTCGGATGCGGCAAAAGTTGTTTCAAAAAATTCAGAAACAATGAATAAAATTATTGAAATGTTAAAGCAAAAAGGAATTGCTGAAAATGACGTAAAGAGTAATTCTTTTAATGTTAATCCGGTTTATTCTTATCCACCAAACCAAGCACCAAAAATTGACGGCTATGAAGCTTATCAAGAATTACAGGTTAAAATTCGTGATTTAAATAAGATTGGCGAAGTGATTGCGTCGGGTGCAGAGTTAGGAGCTAACCAAATTGGGGGCATATCATTTACTATCGATGATCCAGAGAATCTAAAAGCCCAAGCTCGGGAAAAAGCAGTTAGTGCAGCCAAAGAAAAGGCTAAACAAATGGTTGACTTAACTGGTATCGAGTTAGAACAACTAGTTAATGTTTACGAGAATTATTACGAAGATCAACCAAGTGTATATTATTCTGCTAGAGCTGAGGGTATGGGTGGCTATGGCGATTCTGTAAAATCACCTCAAATTGCAAGTGGTGAGAACGAGGTTAGAGTTGATGTTACTTTGGTTTACAAAGTTAAAAAGTAATTTTCAAAAATAATCACCAACTAATGGTTCCGTGAAATTTATACGGAACCATTTTTTTGTATTCGTTTGTTTGCAAGTTGACCACAGGCTCCTTCGATGTCTTGTCCAAAACGAAAACGTATCGTCGTGCTTACACCGTTTTTTTGGAGTATATCTTTAAAATATTTAATTCTAGTTTGCGAAGAGGGTGTGTAAACACCAGTAGGATTATATTGGATAAGATTTACAAAGCAAAGCTTGCCTTGAAGAAGTTTAACAAGTTCATAAGCATGTTCTTCGAGATCATTAATATTTTCAATCATTAAATATTCGAACATTACTTTTCGATTGGTTTTTTTAATATAATCGTCAACGGTTGATAGTAGTTCGTTTATTGTTTGGCTGTTGGCAATGGGCATTAGTTTTTGTCTGATAGCGTCATTTGAGGCGTGTAGAGAAATGGCTAAATTAATAGGTAGTCCAGAGTCGGCAAGTTTATTGATGCCAGAAAGAACGCCACAAGTAGAAATAGAAATATGACGCGCACCAATGTTAAATAATTTTTGATCATTCAGTGTTTTTACGGCTTCCATAGTTGTTTCGTAATAGAGCAATGGTTCGCCCATGCCCATAAAAACAACACCGCTAACACGCTTATTATCTTTTTTTAGATAGCGCGACCAAAACAATACTTGTTCTATAATCTCGTTACTAGTTAATTTTCTAGCAAGTTTCATTTCCCCGGTAGCACAAAAAGTACAACCCATAGGACAGCCAACCATACATGAGACACAAACGGTATTTCTCCCGCCGGCGTGTTTCATTAAGACTGTTTCAATTTGCCGTTGGTCGTTAAGGGTGACTAGACTTTTGATTGTATTTTTATCACTTGACTCAAATAGCTCAGCGTTGATATTTAAAGGACATTTTTCTTTTAGTTGTTGTCTAAGTTCTTTTGGTAACTCGGTGATTGCATCCCAGTCTTCTATTAGATCACGATAAAGTGCTTGATTAATTTGGTTTAAGCGGTATTTTGGTTGTTCGGCTAGTAACGCCGATAAAGCTGATAAATTCATAATTAGGTATATTAAAACACTTGATTTTAATAATTACAAATTGTACTATGCTTTGGTTACCGTTCTTTAATTCACGATTATCAAACTAAATCCAAAGAGGTTAAAATGATTATTTCATTCTCACTTCCTTATCCACTTGGTTCCGGTTCGATTCAATTATTTGCTTCTCAGGCAAGAAAGAGTTTTTTTCTTCCAAGAGTAAAAACTTATCAGGCACAACCAAAAAAGGTTAGGCTGAAAAGAAAAACCCCCGCAACTAATGGTTGTTATCGGGGAGGTAGGAATTCGGTTTCTTATTAATATCTTTAAACCCCTTATCTATGATGATAAGGGGTTTACTTATTTATATAATATGATATTTTACATTGGGCTACACAAGGCGTGTGGTTCAATACAGAAACAATGGCGCATATCGGCGTACATTGACAATTAACAAAAAAAATCAAGGAGAAATCTTATGATTAACAAAATCAACACCTTGGAGTGTTGTAAATGATTAACGCGCAAGTTAAAACTTCGTGCGTAAATATTAGCGTATTCAGACCAAAGGTACTTTGGATTTGTAGACACGGAGCATTGCCTAAGCAATTAAAAGTCTTAGAGCAAATGCATGGTGAAAACATACGCTATAGAACTGTAGAACACGACAATCTTCAGTTAAATCAATTAATTAAAATAATTAATGATTATAAACCAACTGAGGTGGTTGCAAATCTACCGATTAAATTATTAGAAGGGTTGGTTGAAAACGGTGTTTATCCGTTGGTCTCCCTTTTTGAAAATACAGACGATCAAAGTGCCTGCGATGTTACCTATGATGGTTATAAAAATCGTAACTTCATAAAATTTCAACGTTTTGTTGGAGTTAAAAAGGAATTTTTTTTGTTTTTTCAAAAAAAATTTGTCATGAATCCATCGCTCGGTTTTAAACCTACAAGCGATCGGATATTATTATTTTCATACAGACGTTCTGAACTTTCGGCAAAGGAAAAATATTTGTTAGAAGGTTTGTATGATAAAAAACTAACATACACATCAGTGGGAAGAAACACCGATATTGCCGATTTGGCTAAACAAATACAAAACGGTGAATTCCTTGATGTTATTCTTGAGGCGCCTGATACAGTATTTAAAAAAATATCTGAATTAGGCATAAATCCTTTAGTTCCTATAACTAATTTAACAACGGATGAATATTTATTTGATATAGAATATATAAATAAAACCGGTTTAAGTTCAAAACATGAATTTTTGGACTATAAAAGGTTATATAAATTTCAGGTTAAATATGTTAATCCGATGACAACCGATATAAATGGCGATTTTAGACTTCCACGGGGGAGAAAACGCCAAAAACGTACATTTAATTAAACAATATAAAAACCACCAAGTCAGACTTGGTGGTTTATTTTTTAAACTTTTTAAAATATAGACAAAATAAGGCATAGAAATATAAGCCCTGTTTTTTTATTAATGTTTAGCTGGCGGAAGAGGGGAGATTCGTCAACCAGGGGTTGACCCGCCTCTGGCGGAAACTATTGTAAACTTAATAGTAATTTTAAGAACTTTTTTCCTATTCCGCTTTTAAGAAAATTTTCTCTTATTCTAGCGCAGGTTGAACATGCAAATCTTTCATAATAAATTAGCACAAATGGACCATTAGCTTTTGTCCATTTATTGTGTCCGCAATTATGTTCTTGTAAGCGCTCTTTGGGATTTTTGGATGTTGACCCAGTATAGAGTTTGTTATTTTTTAAACTTTTTAAAATATAGACAAAATAAGGCATAAAAATATATGCCCTGTTTTTTTATTAATGTTTAGCTGGCGGAAGAGGGGAGATTCGAACTCCCGAAGGCTTTTACACCTTACTCGCTTTCCAAGCGAGCGCACTAGGCCACTATGCGACCTCTCCACCAGCTAAACACTAATCCGCTGGCTAGTTTAGCAGATTGTTTAAAAATATCAATATCCTTAACATGTATTATCTTTTAATATTGCTTATTTTTGCTCAATTTGTAAGATAGTGATAAGCTGGCGCTATGAATGATGTTGATTTAATTAAACAAAAAATTGACATAGTCTCTTTTATTAAAGAGTATGTAACCCTCACACCTTCGGGGAGTAATTTTAAAGGGCGCTGTCCTTTTCATCAAGAAAAGACTCCGTCGTTTATGGTCTCTGCTGATCGTCAAATGTGGCGTTGTTTTGGTTGTGGCGAAGGTGGAGATGTTATTAAATTTTTAGAAAAAATTGAAAATTTAACTTTTGTTGAGTCATTAACTAAGCTAGCCGATCGAGCCGGAATTAAATTAACGTCTTATAATAAAGAAGCTTCGGGTATTATTGGTAAAATGTCAGAAGCTATGAATATGGCGTCTGATTTTTGGCAGGAACAGTTGTCTTTGACAGGCGGACGTGAAGCCAGGGATTATTTAAAAGGAAGAGGTTTAACTGAAGAGACTATTAAAGAATTTAAAATCGGTTGGGCGCCGGAAGGTTGGGATGGATTAATAAAAAAATTATTAATGAAAGGTTATAGTTTACGTGAGCTTCAGCAAATTGGTTTAGCAACGGTCGCTAGTGATGGTCGGGGAATAGATCGTTTTCGTGGTCGTATCATGTTTCCTATTTCCGATATTCATGGAAGTGTGGTCGGTTTTGGTGGACGAATTTTAAAAGCGCAAGAAAATTCTCCAAAATATTTAAACAGTCCGCAAACCCCTTTGTATAATAAAAGCGAAGTTTTGTATCGCTTAAATGCATGTCGAAGCGAGATAAAAAGATTGGATTATGTGATTTTAGTTGAAGGGTATATGGATGCTGTGGGTGTTTGGCAAGCGGGGACAAAAAATGTGGCAGCTGTTTGTGGAACGGCTTTAACTCCTCAACAAGTCCAATTAATAAAAAGATATACCAACAATGTAATGGTTGCTTTTGACGCTGATTCAGCTGGTCAAAAAGCTAATTTGCGAGGTATTGAGTTGCTCTGGCAAGCGGGAATGAATGTTAAGGTGGTGGTTATTCCTGAAGGTAAGGATCCGGATGAATTAGCAAGAAATAATCCAAGCGCGTGGCGTGAAGCGATCAAAGATGCAAAGTCGTACATGGATTATTCGGCTGAATTAATTTTATCTAAATTTGATTTAAATAAATTAGAACAAAAGAAATTAGCAGCCCAAAAATTAGTTGATTTATTAAGTTATTTAAACGATCCGGTTGAACGCGATCATTATTTACGTTTTTATGCGGTTCATTTAGGAACGACAGAAACTGCTTTAAGTGAGTTAGTTAACAGGAATATGCAAAAAACGATAACGAGTTCTGTTAATTTAAACAAAGAAGACGAAAGAAAGTACAATCCTGAGTTATCACAAACGATAAAAGCGGTGGAAAGTTTATTGGCTATTCTGTTAAATGACACAAAATTTGATTTTAAGCGTATAAAGTTTTTAGATGAGCGCTGGCTTCCAAAAGGTGAATATAAGGATCTTTACGAAAATGTTAAAATGTTGTATGCTCATAACGGTTTAAATACTACATCGGTTAATAATCAACAACTTTCCAAAGAGTTGAATGAGTTAAAAGAAAGCTGTTCGCTTTTGTACGAAACGGACTACCAGTCTTTGACTCCCGGTGAACTCCAACAAGAAGGTGAGCGCCTGGCAAAATTACTCACCAGCAGAGGTATTAAGCAACGTAAATTAGAAATTATAAATTTGTTGCGCACCGCTGAATCTTCTGGTAACCAGGAACAGATTACTTCTTTAGTGGCAGAAAGTATTGAGCTTGATCGGTTGATGGCAGAAATGTCATAAACAGATCTAGTTTTATTTTTTTAAATAAAATTAATCTTCTTTGAACATATATTTGGATAAGTTCTAAATATTTTTGTAACAAAAGAAGACGAGGGGGTGACTAATAAAGTCCCTTGCTCGTAAAATATATAATTAATATATTTTATTAACTATGTCAGCTCTAAAGAAAAAAACTGCTGTAAAATCAAAAGCAAAAACCACTAAAGATACGAAAACTAATAAAAAATCTTTAGCCAAAGTAAAAGCTAAAAATAAAATAGTAACCAAAAAAAAGATTGTTGCTAAAAAAGAAAAAAAAGTTGTAAAGATAAAAAAAGTTGTAAAACCAGTTGTTAAAAATGTTAAAAAAAATCCAACACCCAAGCCAGTGGTTCAACCGCAACTAGATGAACCTATTTTTATTCCAACTCAAGAACAAGTTGATGCTTTAGTTGCTAAAGCTCAATCTCGTGGTTTTGTGACAGAGGAAGAAGTCATGTATGTTTTTCGTGACGTTGAAGAGTGTATGGATTTATTTGAAAGTTTTCTAGATACTTTGGACATTTTGGGTTTACAAATTGTTCAAAGGGAAATTGGGATTTTAGGTGAGGTTTCTTTGTTGAATCCGGTTGTTGCTGAAGTAAAAAGTAAAGTTGTTAGTAAGACGGGTGTTAATAGAAAAAAAGAACCGACTTTTGGTAATATTGACTTAACCGATATATCACAAGATTCAATTCAAATGTATTTGCGAGAAATCGGTAAAGTTGCATTGTTAAGTAACGATGAGGAAATTCAATTGGCTAAACGTAAAGAACGTGGTGACATGGAAGCTAGAAAAAAATTAGTTGAAGCGAATTTACGTTTGGTGGTTAGTATCGCTAAAAAGTTTACCGGCCGTTCTTTGACTTTGTTAGATTTAATACAAGAAGGGAATATCGGTTTGTTTAGAGCGGTTGATAAATTTGATTACCGTAAAGGTTTTAAATTTTCTACATATGCTACTTGGTGGATTCGACAGGCGATCACTCGGTCATTAGCCGACCAGTCTCGTACTATTCGTATTCCTGTGCATATGGTAGAAACCATTAATCGTTTCCAACAAGTTGAACGTCGCTTAATACAAGACTTAGGACGTGAACCTTTGGCCGAGGAAATTGCAGCCGAAATGGGTGAAGAATTGGATAAGGTTTTGCATATTATGAAAATATCTCAAGAAACTGTATCTCTGGAAACATCTGTGGGCGAAGATGATGAAGATAGTACCCTTGGTGATTTTATTGAAGATGAAAAAACAATCTCCGCTGATAAATTAGCGGCTATGCAGTTATTAAGAGATCATGTTACTGAAATCATTGCTGAACTTTCCCCGCGTGAACAAAAAATATTAGAAATGCGTTATGGTTTGACCGACGGCGTTACTCATACCTTAGAAGAGGTGGGTCAGGAGTTCGGTGTTACTCGTGAACGTATTAGACAAATTGAAGCTAAGGCATTAGAAAAAATTCAAAATCATCCAAGTCGAAGAAAACTAGAAGATTACTAAAATAAAAAAAGACCCTGCGTCATGCTAGGGTCTTTTTTTATTTCTTACCAACAATTTTTTCTATGTTGGTATTTATTTTTTTCAGGGTATCAACAGTTGCCATAAGAAAGAAAACGGCAGCTAAAGAAACGATAGCGAAAAATATAGTCATAAAATATTAAATTTATTAGCGAATATATTATAGCACATGTAATAAGGAGCCCTCAGTTTTTTTCCGAGGGCTTTTCTAATATTTTATATTTTTTTGAAAATTGTATTGCCTGTCCACTACAAATGTAATAACACGCTGCCTCATTTCTGGTAGGAGGATGACCAAAAAATTCTGTGGCTTTTTTAATATTATCTTGACTTAATATTATTTCCGTTTGTAGGCGCATGTATTCTTCATAAGGTACGATTTTCATTTCTCTTTCATCGCTTTCCATGTTTACCTCAAAATGATCTTGAATGAAGACTATTTTAGTATTATATCTAAAAAAATTCAAGAAATTATTGTAAAAAGCTTAATTTTATTGACAAAAATAATTATTGACACATTTTGTTATAGACTGTATATTATTCGTGCTATTTATTAGGTTTACGTTCTTGTTATATATAAATTAGTTAATCTGTCAAAGGCGGACTCGCCTCTGGTGTGCAGTGATTATTGCTAACTATATTTAAATACCTAATAAATTAAATAGGGCGTTCGGGAATAGCTCAGTGGTACCTGCCTGACGGAAGGCAGGGAGTAGCTTAAAAAAACAGCGGGGCATAATATTTGTAGTAAAATATGTACAATGTTTATGCAATAATAAGTTCTTTAGACGGTAGAATATATGTTGGAATGTCAAAAGATGTGAATCTGAGACTAAGAGACCGTAATTTTGGTAGGGTTTTTTCAATAAAAGGTTATCGTCCATGGAAAATTATATTTATCGAGAAGGTGGGTGACAGAATAAAATGTAGGAAAAGAGAAAAATATTATAAATCTGGTTGCGGTAAATAGTTTTTAAAAATTAAATATGGCGTTCGGGAATAGCTCAGTGGTAGAGCAGCTGACTGTTAATCAGCGGGTCGTGGGTTCGAGCCCCTCTTCCCGAGCCATAATAAGATCATCAATTTAATTATTGGTGATTTTATTTTAATTTGTTAAAAAACAATTAAAGGGGCTCGAAGGGTACATAAATAATATGAATAGTTTCATGTTATTTATGACCCAGGTTCTGAAGGAGGAGCGGAGCTTGTCCTGCTTTGCGGGACGCGAAGCGACGGGTGAAGAAGAGCCCCTCTTCCCGAGCCATAATAAGATCATCAATTTAATTATTGGTGATTTTATTTTAATTTGTAGATTTTGTAGTCTTGATATCCACATTCTGTTATTATATTAAATATGAAAAATATTTTTTTATGAATAAACAGACCAAAAAAATTTACAACTACCTAATTTCTCGTTATCAAGCTGACCAAAATAATCTAGTTTTTCTAGCTTTTGGTTCAGCTTCGCGTGGGCTTGAGGACGGAAATTCCGATATAGATTTTTACATTATTACAAAAAATAAACCAATCCACTATCGAGAAAATTTTATTTATCAAAATAAAAGAATTGATGTGTTGTTTGACTCAGTTAACGATATTAAAAAGTATTTAGAAAACGAAAAGAATAAACTACGACGACCTGTTGCTAGTATGATTTATAATAGCACCACTCTTTTGGAAAAATCTACAATAATTAATAGACTTAAAGCCCAAGCTTTAAGAGTCTTAACTTCAAAAATTAAATATAATAGACGAGAAGTGTTAATGCATCTATATTCACTAGACGACTTTTTTGGAGAAGCTAAGCGCGATTTAGAACAAAACAACAATGTGGCATTTATGCTAGACACACAATTGATAATAGACAATTGCTTAGAATTATTCTGTAAAATAAAAAATCTTACCCTGACTCAACCACGAGAAGTTATATCTAAAATATCCAAAAAAGATAAAAAGTTTGCTAAATTAATTTTGAATTATTCTCAGACATTAAAAAATCAAGATAAAATGAAATCATTGACCAAACTTCTTAAATATACTTACGAAACAGCCGGCGGAAGTCTCCCGGATAAGTGGTCAGCATAAATTTTATGTCAAATTATGAATTGTTGCGAATTAGCCTGAACGTAGTCCTGGTTAATTAAGATCATGAAGTATTGATTCTTCAGCACCGTAAAGGTCGCTGGCTATTGCCCGGTGGCAAGATTAGTCTGGGTGAAAATTGGAAACAGGCGCTAGATCGTGAAATCTTAGAGGAAGTAGGTATTACAGACTACTCTATAGATAAATTAATTGATGCTGATAGCTGGATAGAAGACGATCGAGCTTGTTATGCGGTAACCTTTTTGGCTTCTGTTAAAACAAAAGACGTGACTTTGAGTGATGAGCACATAGCTTTTGCTTGGACAACCTTAGACCAACTTGATAATTATGATTTTTGGCATCAAAGTTTGCCAGAAAGGATTAAGAAGGGTTTTGATCTATTGAGTTAATAACTCTTTAGAATTAAGTAGTTTTAGCAAGGTTATAATATTGTTATAGCTGAGAGAGCCAATTAAAGAATATCAACATTACGTTGGTATTTTTTAATTTATAGAAATAATAACAAATGGGGCTCGAACCTATCTACTCCTCTTTGGGTAAATTCGGCAAGGAAGGTGATATACCCTATTATTCCGTATTAATAAAAAGTATAAAATTATTATAAATTTTTCAAAGAGCTGAAATAATAAGCCCCGACCCGTTCTGTGTATAACCTAGTTTTAATAGATAAGTATTTTTGTGTTATAATTATATTGGCTAATTAGTGCCATTTCTTAATAAAAAAATAAATATGAATAAACCAATTTTATATGGTTTGACTAAGAATAAGTTAGTCAAAATACCTCTTGCAGTTTTAACTGTATTGAGTCTTTTAGGTGGAAGTGCTTATGTTTACGCCGCTTCAACCAGTGAGTTAACTCAGGCAATTAATCCAGGAACTTTATCGGTTGATATTGTTGATGGTTCTTATGTTTCTGTGGCAACGCCGTCTTTTACCATGTCGGCTGTTCCTTTTAGTTTTGACTGTCAAACATCAAGTGGAGCTTTTGGTAGTGCTACTCAACAAATTTATGTAAAAAACCCTGACGCTGCTGATAATGGTTGGACAATGTCGATTGCGGGCTCAGCTCCAACTGCATCGTGGACAAGCGGTGCTTTAAATTTTGATTTTAATGATAGTACAACCGCTGGTTGTGGTGATGGTGCTGACGCTGACTCGTACAAAGGTCAAATGACGATTGATGCTTCTGGCGCGACACTTGCCAAAGGTACTTGTACTACTTGTAATACAACAAATATTAGCAAAGGTTCGTCCGCTTCTTTTGTTGAAGGAACAACCGATAGTATTACTTTATTAAACGCTGCCGCTGGTTCGGATGATATTGGCGATTGGACGCTAAGAAATGTTTCTGTTTCTCAAAAAATTCCTGGAGAACAGCCAGCAGCTAATGATTATAAAATCAATCTAACTTTAACAATCACTGCTTCTTAGTATTTTTAGTTTATGTTAATAAAAAAACTCCGTTTTCTATTTTTGTTGGCAATCGCTTCAACATTTTTTGCTGTAAATTCCATGGTTGTTTTTGCTATTGAATATGGTGGTATTGGTGGTCGTCCGGCTTATCCGCGAGAAGATAATTCTAGAACGGAGTCTATTTTTATTCATACTCTTGAACCAGGTCAAAAACAAGAGGAAGGTGTTTTATTAGTAAATAATTCGTCGGAAAGAAAAACTTTACAAGTTTATGCGGTTGATTCGGTTGTGTCGTCGGGCGGTTCATTTGCTTGTCGACAAATGGTTGAAAGTAAAACGGATGTCGGTGAGTGGATTGAATTAGCTGACTCAGAGGTTTCTTTAAATCCTGGTGCAAACGAGATTGTGGATTTTAATATAAACGTTCCTAAAAACGCTTCTGTTGGTGAACATAATGGTTGTATTGTTATTCAGGAAAAAAAAGATTCTGACCAAGATCAAGCTGGTGTTAATCTAAGTTTTAGAACTGGTTTGCGGGTGGCAATTACCATACCAGGAGAAATAGTTAAAAAGTTAGAAATTAGCTCGTTGGATGTTGAAAGGCAAAGCGATGGATCTATTAACATAAAACCAGCGGTTAAAAATTTGGGCAATGTATCAATAGATGCCGATATTAAGGTTGTAACAAAAAATTTATTTGGTTTTAAACACGCGGAACAAGGTGGTGTTTTTCCAGTTTTAAGAGGTGAGGTGGCTGAGTGGAATTTTGAAGTTAAAAAACCTTTTTGGGGTGGTGTTTATCATTCGGAATTAACAGTTGATTATCAAGACGATCAAAAGGCTGAAATTGGTCAAAATGTTTCAGAGCAACAAAAAATTAGTTTGTCCCAAAAGTCAGCTAATTTTATTGTTTTACCAACAATACCGGCGTTAATAATAGAGGTGTTAATTGTAGTTTTGTTAGGGTTATTGTTGTTAGTTGTTTACAAGAACAAAAAAAGAAATCAATTAATTGAAACGACCTGGTCAGAAATTCAAGTTAAAAGTGGTGATGATTTAAAAACAATCGCTGATAAATATGGTGTTTCTTGGAAGCTTTTAGCAAAAGTTAATAAAATTAAAGCTCCATATACACTGCGTTCAGGGCAAAAATTAAAAACACCGTCGTCTAAATAGACAAGATCAATTTAATGTAGTTTTAAAACTATGTCAGCAAAGACAAGTGGTAATTATCAACCAAGCGCTGATAAAAACTTTACAATTATCAGTTCACAAATAATTTATATTTTTTTGATTATTGTTTTGTTTTTTTGCAACATAGTTTTTGTTTATTTGTGGTACAAACATTCACAAATAAGTAAACAATTTCACGAGGCGGAAAAATATAGCTTGGTTGATTTTTCCCGAAATTTTATTGAATCAAAACATTTTTTTAGTACTATAAATCCAGTTAGAGACGGAATGAAAGAGTTGGTTGAAAAATATGAAGCCGAGGGTCATGAAATCGGTGTCTATTTTGAATTTTTAAACACCGGAGCCAACGTTTCAATTAATCAAGACAAACGTTTTTGGCCGGCAAGTTTAAGCAAAATGCCAACAGTTTTTGCGGTAATGAAAAAAATTGAGAATGATGAATGGAAATTAAATAATGAATTGGTTCTTTTTGCTGAGGATCAAGATTCTCGTTTTGGCGAGCTCTATCGAAAAACCCCTGGAACCAGATTAACAATTGAAGAGTTAATAAAAGAGACATTAATTAGCTCCGATAATACGGCTCATAAAATATTGGTACGTAATTTGTCAAGCGATGATTATACAAAAATTTTTGAAGCCTTAGGCATGGAAGACTTATTTAATAAGGATTATAACATCACTGCCAAAGAATATTCACGTATATTTCGTGCCCTTTATACTTCCAGTTATTTAAGTCGAGAAAATTCTCAAATGTTGTTGAGGTGGCTAACACAAACTAACTTTAATCATTTATTAGGCGCTGGTTTGCCAGAGGATATAATTTTTTCTCATAAAATAGGCGAGGAGTATAATGAATCAGTTTTTTTGGATTCAGGAATTTTTTACGTTCCCAATCGACCTTGTTTAATAACGGTTATGATAAAAGTTAAGCCTGAGGGAAGTGTTGATGATGCAAAAAAGATAATGTCTGAGTTGTCTAAAATAGCATATGAATATGTGGCGCAAAAATAAAAATCTATTTCGTTTTTGCGGGTTTTTGCTGATAGGTTTAATCTTATTTTCTAACCTACCAACAAAAGTTTTGCTAGAAAAATTAGTTTCGCATATAAAAGATGCTAATGTGGTTGACGTCATGTATAAGTCTTTGAAAGACAAAAATGTAATTGATAAAGGAATTAAAAGTTTATTCGGTAGTGGAAGTGGTAAGGCACAAGCATCCTCCTTTAACATTCAAACTGGTTATTTCGTTGGTAATGGTGGTGCTAAACAGATAACCGGTCTTGGTTTTTCACCACAGATGATCATTTTAAAATCTAATTCTACTGGAGGAGCGGGTGCGGTTTTTAAAACCACAGCTATGCCTAATCTAAACACTGCTTATCTTGGTCCAGCAACAGCCGATACCTCTGCTACAATCATGTTAGATAAAGATGGCTTTACGGCTATTGGTACTAATGGAAATGTTGCAAATGATCGTTTTACTTGGATAGCTTTTTCTGGTTCTAACTGTAGTGCTAGTGGTAATTTTTGTGTTGGTAGTTATGTGGGTAATGGTACTTCACCAAGAGCTATTACCACTGGTTTCCAGCCAGATATGGTTATGGTTAAGTCAGCCACAGCTGTCGCGGCTAATTGGCGATCTTCAGCCATGACAACTAATGTTGGTCAGTACTTCATGAACACCAACCAAGATACAACTGGTGCTTTGTACACCAGTCTTAATAGTGATGGCTTTACTGTTGGTGCTACTAATAACACCTCAGCTACTGTTTATTACTATGTTGCTTTTAAAAATACCGCTGGAGCAATTAACGTTGGTTCTTATAGTGGATCGGGTACAGCTAAAAATGTAACCGGTGTTGGTTTTTTACCTAATTTCGTTTTAACAAAAAACTCTACCGCTACCACAGCTGTTTCTGGTGTTTATAACGTAACCGAATCGTATGGTAATAATTCCAGTTATTTTACCGATACGGCTAATGTAGTGGGTGGTGTTACGGAACTAAATAGTGATGGTTTTGGTGTGGGTACAAACGCAACCGTTAATAGTTCGGGTGTTACCTATTTTTACGCTGCTTTTGGTGGCGCTTCAAAAACGCCGTCTTCCAGTGGTACATTCCAAATTTCTCGCGGTTCGTATACAGGTACTGGTATTACCAAAACAATTGACGATCTAGGCTTTGTTCCTGATCTGGTAATTATAAAAGGTGATACAGCTCAAGCGGGTGTATTTCGTACCAGAATGATGGCTGGTGATTCTAGTGCTTATTTAGATTCGGCAACGGCTAACTTAACTGGCGCTATAACCACCCTAAACCAAGACGGTTTTGTTGTGGGTACAAGCGCAACCACAAATTCCAGTGGTGTTACCTATTATTGGACGGCTTATGGTAATGCTTGGAAACCGGAAACAAACAGCGGTTCTTCAGATTTTTATATCGGTGCTTATTACGGCAATGGAATTGATAACGTTAATATAACCGGACTTCCTTTCCAAGCGGATATGTTAACTGTAAAACGTAGTGGTGCAACTGGTGGTACCTTTAGAACTTCTTCTCATAGTGGTGATTCATCCAGTTTTTTCGCTGCTACAGCTGACACCTCTAATAATATACAGACTATAAGTACTAATGGATTTCAAATAGGAACATCAGCTAACGTTAATACAGCAGCTAATATTTATTGGTATTTTGGATTTAAGTCTGGAACTAATTTTGCTGTCGGTACTTATAGCGGTAGTGGTTCAGCAAAAGATGTGTCTACCGTTGGTTTCCAAGCTGATAATTTATGGGTTAAACAAACTGGTGCGACTCGTGGTGTTTTCCGGCATTCTAGTATGTCAACCGCTAACTCCATACCATTTATTAATGTGGCTGGTATAGCTGGTGCTGTTACTGCTTTCACATCAAATGGTTTCTCGGTGGGAACGGGAGCAGAAGTTAACACCTCAGGAACAAATAACTATCGTTATGTGGCTTGGAGAGCTAATACAACCGTCGGATCATCCTCCTTTAACATTCAAACTGGTTATTTCGTTGGTAATGGTGGTGCTAAACAGATAACCGGTCTTGGTTTTTCACCACAGATGATCATTTTAAAATCTAATTCTACTGGAGGAGCGGGTGCGGTTTTTAAAACCACAGCTATGCCTAATCTAAACACTGCTTATCTTGGTCCAGCAACAGCCGATACCTCTGCTACAATCATGTTAGATAAAGATGGCTTTACGGCTATTGGTACTAATGGAAATGTTGCAAATGATCGTTTTACTTGGATAGCTTTTTCTGGTTCTAACTGTAGTGCTAGTGGTAATTTTTGTGTTGGTAGTTATGTGGGTAATGGTACTTCACCAAGAGCTATTACCACTGGTTTCCAGCCAGATATGGTTATGGTTAAGTCAGCCACAGCTGTCGCGGCTAATTGGCGATCTTCAGCCATGACAACTAATGTTGGTCAGTACTTCATGAACACCAACCAAGATACAACTGGTGCTTTGTACACCAGTCTTAATAGTGATGGCTTTACTGTTGGTGCTACTAATAACACCTCAGCTACTGTTTATTACTATGTTGCTTTTAAAAATACCGCTGGAGCAATTAACGTTGGTTCTTATAGTGGATCGGGTACAGCTAAAAATGTAACCGGTGTTGGTTTTTTACCTAATTTCGTTTTAACAAAAAACTCTACCGCTACCACAGCTGTTTCTGGTGTTTATAACGTAACCGAATCGTATGGTAATAATTCCAGTTATTTTACCGATACGGCTAATGTAGTGGGTGGTGTTACGGAACTAAATAGTGATGGTTTTGGTGTGGGTACAAACGCAACCGTTAATAGTTCGGGTGTTACCTATTTTTACGCTGCTTTTGGTGGCGCTTCAAAAACGCCGTCTTCCAGTGGTACATTCCAAATTTCTCGCGGTTCGTATACAGGTACTGGTATTACCAAAACAATTGACGATCTAGGCTTTGTTCCTGATCTGGTAATTATAAAAGGTGATACAGCTCAAGCGGGTGTATTTCGTACCAGAATGATGGCTGGTGATTCTAGTGCTTATTTAGATTCGGCAACGGCTAACTTAACTGGCGCTATAACCACCCTAAACCAAGACGGTTTTGTTGTGGGTACAAGCGCAACCACAAATTCCAGTGGTGTTACCTATTATTGGACGGCTTATGGTAATGCTTGGAAACCGGAAACAAACAGCGGTTCTTCAGATTTTTATATCGGTGCTTATTACGGCAATGGAATTGATAACGTTAATATAACCGGACTTCCTTTCCAAGCGGATATGTTAACTGTAAAACGTAGTGGTGCAACTGGTGGTACCTTTAGAACTTCTTCTCATAGTGGTGATTCATCCAGTTTTTTCGCTGCTACAGCTGACACCTCTAATAATATACAGACTATAAGTACTAATGGATTTCAAATAGGAACATCAGCTAACGTTAATACAGCAGCTAATATTTATTGGTATTTTGGATTTAAGTCTGGAACTAATTTTGCTGTCGGTACTTATAGCGGTAGTGGTTCAGCAAAAGATGTGTCTACCGTTGGTTTCCAAGCTGATAATTTATGGGTTAAACAAACTGGTGCGACTCGTGGTGTTTTCCGGCATTCTAGTATGTCAACCGCTAACTCCATACCATTTATTAATGTGGCTGGTATAGCTGGTGCTGTTACTGCTTTCACATCAAATGGTTTCTCGGTGGGAACGGGAGCAGAAGTTAACACCTCAGGAACAAATAACTATCGTTATGTGGCTTGGAGAACGCCTGATAATTCTGTTTTAACAGTAAGCGGTAACGGATCGCAAACTGCTACATATAGTTATCCATCGGCCGATGCTTATTTAGGCGGAGCTTTTGTTTTTGAAAGAAGTTCAGGAGCGGCTAATATAACATCAATAAAAATTACTGAGACCGGTACTATTAATGCTAATGCTTCATTAACAAACGTCAGGTTGTTGTATGAGGATGGTCCAACTTGTAATTATAATGGCAATGAAACGGAGTTTGGTAGTAGCGCTAGTTTTTCTTCCGAAAGTGCAACTATCACCGGGACCATGCCCGTGGGAACAGATGAAGTTTGTGCTTACGTTGTGGTTAGTATTTTGGCTAACGCAAATGCGGGCGATACTGTGTCTTTTAGAATTTCGCAAACCAGCGATGTTCAGGTTTCTTCAGGAACGGTTTCCGGTTCTTTCCCGATATCTTTTGGTGAAACAACTTTAAGCGGCGGGTCTTTGGCTGTTGATATTGTTGATGATACGGGCATTAGCGTATCTACTCCATCGGTTTCGATGAGCACGGTTCCGTTTTCATTCGTCTGGCAAACAACTTCAGGTTCTCTTGGTGCCTCTAGTCAAAAAATTAGAATAAGCAATGACTCGGGGAATAATTTATGGACATTGTCAGTAGCGCCAACTTCCGGCACAAACAGTCTTTGGACGAGTGCAGCAGGAAGTTATGATTTTAATGATAATCAGTCCGGAGCTTCAGACGGTCCTGATGGAGATAATTTTGGTGGTCAATTAACTGTCCGTCCACAATTAGCAAATGTAACTCCAAAAAACGGTTGTAATAATAACGGATTATCCGTTGGTAGTGAGGCATCTTACATTGAAGGAAGCGTAGATTCAATTACTTTGGCTAGTACTAATTCATCGGCTGCTATCGGCTGTTATTGGGATTTGACAAATATTGGTTTAAGTCAGTCAATTCCATCGCAACAACCAACTAGTAATTATTCTTTAAATATAACCATAACTATAACCGCTAATTAAAAGTTAAAATGTTTTTTGCTATTAACAATTTTTTAAGAAAGACGTCTCTGTTTGCAAAAACAACTATACTTTTGTTTGTTGTTTTTTTTGTTTCTTTTCAGATTTCTATTAGTGCTCCAGGGGCGGGTTTCCGAGTAAATATTATTCCTGGGCCTCAATGTTACGACGGTTTAGATAATGATTCCGATGGTAAAATAGACTATCCTGCTGACCCTGACTGTGATTCAAAAAATGATAACAGTGAGGCACCGTTAATTTCTAGTGGTGGTTCTGGGGGGACTGGTGGTAGTAGCGGTGGTGGCGGTGGCGGAAGTAGCCTGGGTATTACTATTGATCCGGTGGCCAGTGTTGTTTTGTCCGGTCTGTCATTTCCAGCTAGTACCGTATCCGTTTTAAAAGACGGCCAATTAGTTTCACAAGTTAAATCTGATGCTGAGGGTTTGTTTAAGTCGACATTGTCAGATTTATCACCAGGACAATATCTCTTTACTCTTTATAGTTTTGATAATAAAAACAGAAAGTCTGATAACTTTACTTTTTCATTACAAGTAAATAAAGGTGCTACAACGAATATCGGTGGTATTTTTATTGCTCCAACTTTAGAATTGGACAAGAATTTTTATACTAACGGTGAAGAATTGATAATTTCCGGACAAAGTTTGCCGGGGGCGGAAATAACGGTAAAGATTAATTCAGCTCAAGAGCATATTTTACAATCAGTAACTGATAGATCGGGTTTTTATTCATTTAATTTTAATAATAAAGATTTAGAAATTGGTGGTAATTCAGCAAAAGCAAAA